>JANQMT010000097.1:0-4303 GCA_028279945.1 Clostridia bacterium | reverse complement strand
ATATGTCCGAAGGCCAATTATTATTTGCGGCAGGAGCTTCTGAGCCTAACTCCATACTTATTTCCACACATGTTGGTTTTTGACTTGAAAGCAAATAATTTGGAAAAGAATACTTTATTCTTCCGGTTGTAAACCAGAGTATTGAAGCATCTATTCTTTCATCGAGAAAGAAAACTCTTGGATCATCGAAATTCCCGATAATTTTTAATGGGGAAGCCAATCCACAAGTAGGAGTTGCTTCAATATCCATATATCTTCCTACAGGTATGTCTATACTATGAAACAGATTAGACTTGTTTATTTGTGGGAAAACAATTTCTAATGATTGTAATTTTAAGCTGCACATTTTCTGCAATCCGGCATTACCATTGACTGTACGTGCAGATACTATATTTGCTGTTTCCAGTTTTTTTATATGTTTTGTCATGACGGCACTGCTTACATTTAACTTTTCAGCAAGCTGGCTGATATTCAAGCTTTCTTGACTCAACAAATATATTATATTGAGTCTGGTTTCTGAATTAAGAGCAGCAAATACAGGAAGGGCATCTTTAGATGAATTAATTTTCACGATAATTACTCCTATTGATAAAGTTTACTTGTAACAATTAGTTATTGACATGTACATTATACATTATATATAATATGTTTGCAAGAGTTAATGATTAACTAAAATATTAACTATTAAAGGAGAATTAATAATGCATAATGTAAAAATTAATACAGACATAAAAAAGGGAAGAATAGACAAGAATATATACGGCCATTTTGCAGAGCATTTAGGGCGGTGTATATATGGTGGGATTTATGTTGGGGATGATTCAGATATACCTAATGTAGACGGTATGCGTTTGGACGTTGTGGAAGCATTAAAAAAAGTTAAAATCCCTGTACTTAGATGGCCTGGCGGCTGTTTTGCCGATGAATACCATTGGATGGACGGCATAGGTGAAAAATCTTTGCGTCCGTCAATGGTAAATACTCACTGGGGAAATGTAACGGAAAACAATTCCTTTGGTACCCATGAATTTTTTAAACTCTGTGAAATCCTCGGATGTGAGCCATATATATGCGGAAATGTCGGCAGCGGTTCAGTGCAAGAAATGAGTCAGTGGATAGAATATATGACCTTTGGTGGAAAATCTCCAATGTCCGATCTCAGGAGAGAAAATGGACAGGAAAATAGTTGGCCTTTAAAATATTTTGGTGTAGGCAATGAGAGCTGGGGATGCGGAGGGTGCATGCGCCCGGAATATTATGCAGATTTATATCGCAGATACCAGAAATATTGCAGAAATTATGATGATAACATTTTATATAAGATAGCTTGCGGACCCTCTGACGATGATTACAGGTGGACGGAAGTGTTGATGAGAGAAGCAGGAAATTACATGGATGCGCTGGCATTGCACTATTATACCATACCGAGCGGCAATTTTGAAGACAAAAGTCCGGCAACAGGTTTTAATGAAAAAGAATGGTTTACTACATTGAAACAAACCTTATATATGGAAGAGCTTATTTCAAGACACTCTGCAATAATGGATGTTTATGATAAGGAAAAGAAAGTTAAGCTAATAGTTGATGAATGGGGTGTATGGTATGAAGCAGAACCTGGGACAAACCCAAAATTCCTATATCAGCAAAACACCTTGCGCGATGCATTGATAGCTGCTTTAAACTTTCATATATTCCATAATCATAATGAGCGCGTTACAATGGCAAATATTGCGCAAACAGTTAATGTATTGCAGGCATTAGTATTAACAGACGGCGAAAAAATGATTAAAACACCTACCTATCATATTTTCGAAATGTATACAAAATACCACGATAGTGACTTGCTGGACATCAGTTATGATCCAGGTGAATATATAATGGAAGGCAGCAAATTGCCGCATATATCTGTGTCTGCATCCAAAAAAGACGGCCAGGTGTTTTTATCATTAGTAAATCTGTCGCACAAGGATAGTGCAGCAGTGTGCATTGAGATGAGGGGAGAAGATTATAGCTTTATTGAAGGTAGAATTTTAACATCAGACACCATTGATTGCCATAATACTTTTGAAAAGCCTAAGGCTATAGCACCTGATGTATTTGATAAAATAATACTGCAGCAGGGTAAATATATTGTGAAAGCGCCGTCATCGTCTGTTGCAGTTTTAACCTTTGGATAAACAACATGAAGGGGAATAAAATAATAATGCCAAATTCAGAGGTGGATATTGTTTTATTCCCTGCATGCGTTTACAAATATTATTCATTGATGCATATTGATAATTGATGTATAATCCTCTTTTTTGCAGTAAAAGAAGGCAAAAAACAACCGAACCCCTTGTACTCAGAGGGTTATCGGTCTTAATGCAATGTCAAAAAGTTGTAGGTAAACAGCTCATTTTTTGGTATCTCCCAAAATTTTTTTTATGTCTCCGAGCCGCAACCTTTTACGAGTGAAATCAATGCCAAAAGCTTCACCAATCGCATCGGATATTTCGCTTCTGTAGTCAAACATGTATAAATTGTCTTTTTCAAGAGAGCAGGAGATCCTCCTAAGGCAATCTATGATGGAGGCAGTTGAGTATTGCCTGTGGGTTTTCTTTTGAATAATCCTGATAATCGTCAGTGCGATAAAACACGTTAGGAAGTGGGCATCAATATGATCATCAATTCTCACATAAACAGGACGAGTTTTGAGTTCGCTCTTAGTAATTTTAAAAGTTTCTTCTATCTTCCATAAGCCTCGGTATTTATCAATAATCTCACCGTTAGACATTTCAAGTTCGCTGGTGACGATTGCATAGTAGCCGTCATATTTTTCATCTTCTAAAAGTTTGTCAGATTTGAATTTTGGAATTTTTTCACTTTCAAGTACCTTACCAGTCTTTTTATCAAATTCAATGTTTGTTACATAAGCTGCCGCGCCGTAAGATGTTGCTCTAGTATATTTTACCGGATTTGCAATAAGGTCCATTGCTTTCTTAACAACTTCGGCTCTATCTGCCCGTGCCTTATCAAAGTATTTTTTCGACCAAAATACAACCAGCTTTTCATAGACTGTTTTCGTCTTTTTTTTACCATTTGTCATGGTTACCTTGATATCACGTGCTATTACCCTGCTCTTGATCTTGAATTCCGTTTCTTCCCGGACAGGCTTTCCCTTTTGATCCGTATAATCCTTTTCATCAAGCACATATTCCTTGAATGTTTCTGTACCGCCCCTAATGGAGAAACTGAAAATGTATCCGTTTAAAGGATTATCTTTCTTACCGCCTGTTAGATAATAGATATTGTCTCCTGTGATAATACCCATGTCGGCAACAACGACGATGCGATCTGTATCGTAATTACGCCGAACCTCACCAATGACACAGCGGAAGGTTTCTTTGTCAAGTTTGTTACCTGGAAAAAGCTCATAATGTAGAGGAATACCGTCCGAGTCCATTGCAAGTCCCATTTGTACGACAGGCTTCTTGCGGTTTTGTTTAGGCTTTGAATATTTTCTTAGTTCATCCGGACTGTCAATTTCGAAGTAATAGTTTGTTACATCATAGTAGATTGTTTTTGTATTGCGTCCATATTTGACGGTTATCTTCTCATTCAGATGCCGTTGTAACTCTTTTGAAATACTGGCATAGTGGGAAAGCGCACGGTAGATATCATCAAGGGAGAAATTGAACCTTTCGAAATACATTCCTTTTTCATCAAAAGCTTTTTTCTTTGAACCGGGGGAAAGTAGCCTTGATATGGCAAGCAGGATCATGATGGAATTGGTGTTGAATTTGAAGTCAGTATGGCGTGCTTTGTTGTTGAAAAAACGGTGTAGTTCGAGTTCATGGTACACCTTAAGGATAGCTGCGTAGCCGAAGTTTTTACGGTTATTGGTGTTTTGTTCCAACTGTTCATCTATGTCAATGGACAATGACACTTTCTTTCTGGAGTTTTCTTCTTCATTCATTTTGCGGGCAACCTCTTTAAAATGCGAAATAGGGTTGTCGTATTCTTTTTCCAATTCATCCAGGTAGCCTAAGGATTTAATTGTGCGGTCGGTAGATGTTTTTTTAATTGGATCCCTATATTTATGTGCAATGGAAAGATATGTTCGACCAGTTTTTTTGTTATGCATTTTTTTTAGGTACAAAGCAAAGCACCACCCTTTAATTATTCGTGTTCTAAGTACATTATATCACATTATGCCATATAATACCATGAAATTATGCAAAAAAATTAAAAAAAATATTAAGAAAACCCCTTACAAAAAAAGCCTTTCAAGATTTGGATAACTTATTCTGCTGCAAAACTACCG
>JANQMT010000081.1:0-8889 GCA_028279945.1 Clostridia bacterium | reverse complement strand
GGAATGAATTTAAATTATAGGACATAAAGAAATCCACCCAAAGGGCGGATTTCAATTATTTTGATAAGAAATATATTCATTCTATTCTTCTCCGTAGAATAACCTCAATGTCTCTTTATCAGGTTTTTTACCGATATAGCTTCCTATGATGAATAAGATGACTGCAATAGCTATAGTAGGTACGATTTGATGCATGCCTATATATTTTACTTTTGAAATGGTATAGTAAAAATATGCACCAACGCCGCCTATAAAGGAGAAGATTGCACCTGTTGCGTTTGCTCTTTTCCAGTATAGTCCGAATATGGTTGGGCATAAGAATGCGGCTTGCAGACCTCCAAAAGCAAATAGATTGATCCATACAATTAAGTCCGGAGGATTGATTGAAAATACAAATACGATAATCCCTATAATAGCTGTCGTAATGAAGCTCATCTTTTTAAGCTTCTGCTCCGTCATTTCTGATTTTGAATAATGCATAAATAAGTCTTTTACTATAGCTGCTGCTGATAATATCAGCATGGAGTCAACCGTTGACATAATTGCTGCAAGTGGTCCTGCAATGAATATTCCTGCTAATATCGGATGCAGTACCTTTACGGTTAGAGTTGGTACAACTAAGTCTACAGATTCTACACCTTCTGGAATAACTGCTTGACCAAATACCCCTACTAAGTGCATGCCCAGCATTAAGAAACCTACTACAAAGGTTCCTATAATCATAGCATTGTGCAAAGATTTTGAATCTTTAAAGCCCATTCCTCTTACCGTAGTTTGAGGTAAACCTAATACACCAATACCGACCAATACCCAGAAGGATAAAATAAATGGTTTTGAAATAGCGCCTCCTGCAGTAGGTTCAATAGAACCAGGATTGGCTGTAGAAATAGTTTCTATTGCTTGATTGATACCGCCGCCTGCTTTTATAACTGCAAAGAGTATAAATATGGTAGCCAGCATCATGACAACACCTTGAATGGCATCTGTAATCGCTACTGCTCTAAATCCACCAACAGTTGTATAAATAACAACTGCAATACCGAATATAACCAGTCCCATTACATAAGAATATCCTGTAACCGCTTGAAATAATCTAGCGCCTCCTATAAATTGAGCCACCATTGTTGCAGCGAAAAATGCTAAAATAGCAATGGATGATAATATGACGACAATATCTGACTTGTATCTCGCTCTTAAAAAATCTGTCACTGTAACCGCATTAATTTTTCTACCAATTATAGCGAACTTTTTACCTAAAACCCCTAATGTTAGAAATGCTGTTGGAACCTGAATCATAGCCAAAAATACCCAACCTAAACCTCTTAAATAGGCTACTCCCGGTCCTCCTACAAAACTGCTTGCACTAGAGTAAGTGGCGATGAGTGTCATAGCTAATACAAAGCCACCCATTGTTCTTCCACCGATAAAATATTCTTCTATAAATCCGCCTTTGCCTGTACTACTTTGCCCGATTTTATTTGTGTACACAGCAATGCCCAGCATGACAATAAGGTATATAATCATAGGCACTAATATTTGAATATTACCCATTAAACGTTCCTCCTTTACATTCTTTTATTAATGCTTTAATTCTCATTGTTTTCAATTTCATCGCTGTCCAGGTCAATTTCTACAAAGAATTTCTTGACCATGACAACAACTGCAAAGGAAACGAGTAGCCATCCTAAAACACAACTTACAAAAAACCAGCTAGGCAGTCCAAGAATATAAGTATAATTACTGGGGTCACCACCGCTTAAGCCGTAACCAAATGCATACCACCATATGAAAAAAATAACATACAGTCCGATGGTTAATAGTGCTTCTTTATTGAGCTGTTTGTTTTTTTCTTTTTCAGACATCTTCATACAAATACCTCCTTTTTCCTTTTCATTACCTTACCTAAAAACCTAAAATGTTCTTTATTCCCTCCTCTCATCACTAACTTTAAAATATCTATGATTGAACAACTGCGGCTGCTATTGGCAAATGCTACTGATCATTTAGATACAGCATTGCTGTCAATGCATACATCTTTGTAGTTTCAATCAGTTCATCTATTTCAACATATTCGTCAGCCTGATGAGGGATATATCTGTCACCGGCACCGGTCGTCACAACCGGTATGCCTCTTAAGCAATGAAGGAATGTTCCATCTGTCGCTCCTGGAACACCATTATATACAGGTTCTTTCCCTGTAACAATCGTATAAGCCTTTGCAATGGATTTTACTACAGGCTCATCTTTAGAGGTTTCTGTCCATGGTCTTTCTTCTATCACTTCCATATCTGCTTTAAAATCATTGTTTTCTTTTGATAAACGATCTAATATTTCTTGTATTTGTTGCTTTAATATTTCGTGCTCCTGTCCCGGAACCGTTCTAATATCTAAAGTTGTATAACACTCTTTGGGTATTACATTGATTTGAGCTTCTCCTTTACTTGGAGCCATTAAGATAGTCGGTGTAATGCTGGGATACCCTAAATAATGGTGCTTGCCAAGTCTTTCTTTTTCTGAGTTCTCCAGTTTTTCCAACTCACAAATAATCTTAGCCATTCCCCAGTTAGGATTGATACCCGAAAGCGGCATAGCACCATGTGCCATTTTACCATAGGTTTTAATGATGATCCTCATAGCACCTTTTTGATTGATACAAATCTCGTTCTGTTCCGGTTCACATATAACGGCTGCATCTACTTGATCTGCCCAGCCTTTTTTGATGAAGTCTTTGATGCCAATCATCATACCTTCTTCATCAACCGGAATGCAAAGTAAGATACTCCCTTTGAAATCCACTTTGGAATCTATAATGGCTTTTACTGCAAATATGGCAGCAGCAACGTTACCTTTTGTATCACAGGCACCTCTTGCGTATATCTTATTGTCTTTTATTGTGGCAGCAAAGGGGTCATAATTCCAATCATCTAAATCCCCGGCCGTCACCACATCCGTATGTCCTTCGAACAAAATTCTTTTTCCTTCTTCTTTTCCTCTGAGTATACCGATTACGTTAGGTCTTCCTTCTACAACCTCTTGAACATGAACCTCTAAACCCAGTTCTTTAAGATAGTTTGCAATAAATTTAGCAACTTTTTCTTCGTTATACCCTTCTTTTTCAGGGTCATAAACGCTTTTTATTCTTAAAATATCCTGGGTAAATTTCACTAGTTCTTGCTCATTGACGTTTTCGATTACTCCTCGATAGTCTTTCATTTCTTTCCTCCTTATCTAATATATTAAAGAGGCTATATGAACTATATTCAATTGTAATGGAAAACAATAGCCTCCCTACTCAACAAAGTACCAAATATATACTCTTCCGTTTCTTATCTTTTAATAATTCGTTATTAAAGAGGATATTCAATAACGTGTTTTTACTTTAATGAGATTGGTTAGTACCTGATTGACCGGTGTTGCTATATTGACTTTTTTTCCTTCTCTTACAATAGCACCGTTAATCATATCAATCTCAGTTTCTCGCTTACGCTCTACATCTTGAAGCATAGATGACCAATTTGCGGCGGTTGCTTCACATACTTTTTTTGTATGATCAACCGGATCGTCAAATCCCAGCTTCACGCCTTTAGCTTTGGCAATAGCTTCAGCCTCTTTTACTGCTTCTTTTAGTATCCATTCTGTCTCTTCAGATTGAACCAATCGCCCATTCTTCAATCCTGTTATTGCTGTCAACGCATTAATGCCAACATTAACAAGTAGTTTATCCCAAATTAATCCAATGACATTATTAGAAATCACCGTATCCAATTGAGCATCATTAAATGATTTTTTTAGCTTAGTGATTCTGTCTGTTTCTTTTCCATCCAGTTCTCCTATTATGGTCTTGCCTTGTCCTGCATGCTTAACTTTACCTGGGCCAATCATAGTAGAACCATGGGCTGTAGTACCTGCTATGATATTTTTTTCATCTACGACTTGATTGATTTTTTCAATATTTCCCAAGCCATTCTGAAGGGTTAGTATGATGGTATTTTCTCCAATAATGGCTTTATTTTGAGAAACTGCTGCATCCGTATAAATGGATTTAACAAATATTAATGCACAGTCAACAATGCCTATGTTATCTGTGTTAGTAGATGCTTTAATGTTTTTAATGGTTTTGCCTCCACCTAATCCATCAATATACAGACCTTCTTGATTGATAGCATCCACATGCTCCTTCCATACATCTATGAGCCATACTTCGTTTCCTGGTTCAGCTAACAAGCCGCCATAGAGACTACCCATAGCACCTGCCCCTAAAACCGCTATTTTCATGTTGTCCCTCCTTTTGAGTTAATATAATCTTTTAAGTACTTCTTCCTCTATGCCACCAAAAGCATGCTTTTCTTCCGGAAAATTGCCATCTCTAATTTCTTGCTTAAATTCTTCCAGCCCTTTTACGATTTCAGGTGAAAGATTCATATATTGTTTAACAAATTTTGGTACAAATTTTTCAAAGAGCCCAAACATGTCGTGTAAAACCAATACTTGCCCATCACAATAGCGTCCGCCGCCAATGCCGATTGTAGGGATGGATACTTTTTGGGTAATCAATTTTCCCAGCTGTTCAGGTATGCATTCTAAGATCAAGCCCCATGCACCTGCTGCTTCAAGGGCTAAAGCATCATCCAAAACTGCTTTTGCCGCCTCTTCACCTTTCCCTTGTACCTTAAAGCCTCCAAGCTTTGATACAGTTTGAGGTGTTAATCCGATATGTCCCATTACAGGAATACCGGCATCAACAATGGCCTTAACTGTATCAGCCATTTCAATTCCGCCTTCCAACTTTACAACATCACAGCCGCCTTCTTTCATAAGACGGGTTGCATTGATAATGGCTTGCTCTTTAGAGACATTATATGATCCAAATGGTAAATCCCCTACGATTAGTGGATTTGGTGCACCTTTTACAACAGGGGGGATATGATGAAGCATTTGCTCCATGGTACAAGGTACCGTAGAATCATATCCTAATACTGTCATAGATAATGAATCACCAACCAAAATAATTTCGATTCCCGCTTTATCTACTAAATACGCTGTTGGGTAATCGTAAGCCGTTGTCATACTTATTTTTATCCCTTGTTCTTTCATTTCTTTAAGTTTTTGAGTTGTCATTTTAGCCATTATAATTTTCCTCCTTTTTTTTTTTAGACCTAACATGAAGCCCTAACCAAAATCTTGAAGCCCTAGCCAGAATCTTTGATTTTGATAGCAGGTCTCATGCAAGGAGACAGAAATTTTTATTTCGTCTTCGACACTGCCTGATTTTGACGTAGGTCTCATACAGAAACTTTCTAATCTTTGATTAGTAAAAGTTTTTCAGTTGAAGCCCTAACACAGAATTTTCTTCATAAAATTAGTATCATTATCTTATATAGCCTAATTCTTTTGATAGACTCATAGCTGTCTTTTTTATAATGTTGGCATACCCAATATTTTTTTCGCCTTCATCATACCTATATTTAGGTATAGCAACACTGATAGCGGCAATTACCTCTCCGCTATAGCTAAAGATAGGTGCCGATACACATTTGAGACCTTCAACGTATTCTTCATCATCTATACTGTATCCTTGCTGTTTTACAACTTTTAATTGTTCCAATAACTCTGGATAGTCAGCAACCGTTTTATCCGTATACTCAATAAATTCAACATCTGCCATTATTTTTTCCATTTTCTCTTGAGACATAAATGCAAGCATTGCTTTTCCAAGCCCTGTACAATATGCAGGCAGTTTTTTCCCTACGTTTAAATCTACTTTTATGGTTGCAGAACTTTCTATTTTGTCAATATAGATGATATTTGAGTCATACATAATAGCTAAGTTAACCGTTTCATTGGTCACTCTCGCTAAGTGCTCCAGATAAGGCTGCGCCTGCCGTCTAAAACCCAATCTCTCTACTACATTGTTGCCCATTTCAAACAACTTAAAGCTATTTGAATACTTATTGTTGGAAGCATTCTGAACCACATAACCTTTTTCTTTTAATGTAGAAATTAACCTATGCACAGTGCTCTTATCTAAACCTAACGATTCACTGATTTCAGTGATGCCTAACTCGTTTCTTTTGTCTAAAAGCTCTAAAATGTCAAAGGCTTTGACAATTGATTTCACAATATTGCTTCTTTCTCCCATAACATTCCTCTACTTTATTTCGTATTTTAAAACCTTTTTTCGCATTATACTATTCTTATTTTGACATTTATTAAAAATTTCCTTCTTGAGAAGATATAATATTTTTTTTCTTTAGATAGGCCATCCAATATAGCCCTGCTACAAAGAATGCGCCCCCCACAATATTACCTAAAGTAACAGGTATGAGATTATTGATAATAAACGTTCCCCAGTTCAAACCATTTAGTTTTTCTATAGATAAGCCTGAAGCGGCTGTCCAGTTTGCGTTAGCTTTGGCCATAATACCGGCAGGAATATAATACATATTGGCGATACTGTGTTCAAATCCTGATGTAACAAATAACCAAATAGGAAAAAATACTCCCAATATCTTTCCTGTAATGTCTTTTGCGCTGTAAGATATCCATACTGCCAGACACACCAGCCAATTGCACATAATACCTAGATAAAAGGCCGATAGGAAAGATAACTCTACCTTATAAACCGCAATTTTAATGGTTACAGCCCCTAACATATTGGCGCCGCTATTAAACAAACCGGATCGAGCCATCATGTATGCTATCAGTACAGAACCTATTAGGTTTCCTATATACACGATGGTCCAATTTCTTAGCATATCTTTTATTTTGACTTGCTTTTCTAAGACACTTAAAACTATTAATGTATTCCCTGTAAACAATTCACCGTCTGCTATAATGACTAACATCAAGCCCACACCAAAAACAGCTCCCGCTAGTACTTTTCCTAGTCCATAAGTATCACTGTTGGCAAACAAATTAAATGCTGCCATATTGGAACCCTCAGCAGCAAATGCAATAAATGCCCCTGCCAGTATTCCTAATATTAATTGATTCAATGGAGACAGCTTAACTTTATTAATCCCTGTTTGTACAGTAGATTCAGCAATTTCCCTTGGAGATAAATATGCTTTTTCCATTTCCTCTCTTCCTCCGTTATAATGTATTACAATTTTAATTTGTCAGTCAATCATTATCATGATTAAAATAAGCCGGATATTTTTCCTGTGTTATCCACATCGATCTTTTCCGCTGATGGATGTTTGGGAAGTCCGGGCATGGTCATGATGTTGCCTGTAAGCGCTACAATAAACCCTGCGCCCGCAGATACTTTTAGGTTTCTAATAGAAATTCTAAATCCTTCCGGCCTGCCTAGCTTTTTAGGATCATCCGACAAAGAGTATTGCGTTTTAGCCATACATATTGGAAGATGTCCATAGCCCAGTTCTTCCAGCTCCTCTATTTGTTTAATGCTGTTTTCTACAAAATCAACACCATTTGCACCGTATATCTTTACAGCAATTTTTTCAATTTTTTCTTTTATACTTAAGCTGCTTTCGTATGTGAAATTAAAATCATTTTCTTCTTCTATTAATTTCAGCACTTCATCAGCCAGTGCCGAGCCTCCCTCTCCGCCTTTGGCCCAAACCTCAGATAAGGCAACGTTTGCTCCCAGCTTTTTACATTCTTTTTCAACAAACTGAAGTTCAGCTTCTGTATCCGTTGGGAATCGGTTGATTGCTACGACTGCAGGAAGTCCGAAATTTTGTGTAATATTTTCTAAATGCTTCAATAGATTAGGAATACCTTTTCCCAATGCCTCAATGTTTTCATTACCTAATTCTGCCTTAGGTACGCCTCCATGATGCTTTAATGCTCTTACGGTTGCTACTATTACAACCGCATCCGGTTGTAGTCCGCTTAATCTGCATTTTATATCTAAAAACTTTTCAGCACCCAAATCTGCTCCAAAGCCTGCTTCCGTTACTACATAATCGCCAAGTTTTAATGCCATTTTAGTGGCCATAACACTATTACATCCATGGGCTATGTTTGCAAAGGGTCCGCCATGAATAAAAGTAGGTGTATGCTCCAGTGTTTGTACTAAGTTAGGCTTTAATGCATCTTTTAAAAGGGCTGCAACTGCACCTTGTGATTTTAAATCCCCTGCGGTTACGGGGTTTCCATCTCTGCTATAAGCCACTATGATGTTTGCGACTCTTTCTTTTAGATCATCTAAATCTTCTGCTAAACATAAGATTGCCATTATTTCAGATGCAACCGTGATATCAAATCCATCTTCTCTAGGCACACCATTGGCTTTACCCCCTAAACCATTGGTGATAAATCTCAGCTGTCTATCGTTCATATCGACGCATCTTTTCCATGTGATTCTTCGTGTATCTATATTAAGAACATTGCCTTGCTGTATATGATTATCCAGCATTGCAGCTATCAAATTATTGGCAGCACCTATGGCATGTAAATCCCCTGTAAAATGTAAGTTGATGTCTTCCATGGGAACGACTTGTGCATATCCGCCTCCAGCCGCACCGCCTTTTACACCAAAAACTGGCCCTAAGGAGGGTTCTCTGAGTGCTATAATTGATTGCTTCCCCTTCTTCGCTAAAGCATCTCCCAGCCCTACAGTTGTAGTGGTCTTGCCTTCGCCTGCAGGTGTTGGATTAATAGCCGTTACCAAAATTAGTTTTCCATTAGGTTGATCTTTTAACGCTGCAAGTAAATTGTAATTTATTTTAGCTTTATATTTTCCGTAACATGCCATGTATTCATCATTAATTTCTATTTTTGACGCTATATCATTAATGTGATTCATCTTCACTTCTTGAGCTATTTCGATATCTGATTTAAAACTCATATATTTCTTCCTCCTTTTTCGCATTACGAAATATTATTTTGTATTACAAAATAATTATATCATAAACCCTTTAC
>JANQMT010000009.1:0-14999 GCA_028279945.1 Clostridia bacterium | reverse complement strand
ACAAATTACCATCTGTATGGAAACAAAAATTGCAGTTGTGTGCGTAATCATATTTATTTTTCAAGGTGCATCCAGCTTTTTAAGCTGGGAAAGTTGAGTTATTAACTATTCATTATTAATTTAATTAAACAAGGAGCATATGAGAATGAAAAAGTATATTTTAAGAAGAATTTTACTTGGCTTTATCGTATTATTTGGGGTTATTGCCATAACGTTCATGATCACAAGAGTCATACCCTCTGACCCAGCTGCCAAGTGGGTGGGTCCCAGAGCCACACCTGAACAAATCCAGGCTGCAAGAATCGAACTGGGATTAGACAAACCTTTGTATGTACAATTTGGCAAATATATATCGGATCTGTTACAAGGAGATTTAGGAAAATCTCTGAGAAGCCACCAACCTGTAGCTACTGAATTGAGAAATTTTATTCCGGCTACGGTTGAACTGGTTCTCTTAGCCACGGTATTAGCGGTTATTATCGGAATACCTTTAGGGATTTATTCAGCCAAGTATAAAAATAAATGGTTAGATCATGTGAGTCGATTATTTTCAGTAGGAGCAGTTTCTCTGCCTACTTTTTGGGTAGCCCTTTTTTTGCAGCTTATATTTTTTAGTAAACTCGATCTTCTCCCATTAGGAGGAAGAATAAGCACACAAATTTCTATTCTGTACGAAATCCCCAATATCACCGGCCTGTTATTATTAGACAGCTTGATAACAGGCGACACTATGATTTTTAAAGACGCATTATCACATATTCTGTTACCGGGCATAACCGTCGCTTTATACCCTATAGGCTTGGTTGCCAGAATGACCAGATCTGCCTTATTAGAAATATTGAGTGAAGATTATATAGTTTCCTCAAGATCCTACGGGTTATCTGAAGGCATCGTATTATGGAAATATGCACTAAAAAATTCATTGGGTCCAACGGTTACAGTTTTAGCACTATCAATTGGCTATACCTTAATGAACACATTCTTAGTGGAATCTATTTTCAATTGGCCCGGCATCGGACGATATATTTCAGATGCCGTTCTTGGAATGGATTATCCAGCCATAATGGGTGTGACGATTTTTTCAGCATTGGTCTATTTGGCACTGAACTTAATAGCAGATATTATCATTGCACTTGATCCAAGAGTTAGAGTTTAAAGGGGGGATATGATGTTCAGAAATAGTTTTTCACCAAAAGTTTTAGAACCTAAAATTAAAGAAGCAAAATTTTCTTTGTTTTTATTAAATAGAAATAAACTGACTAAAATCTCATTGATTATCGTATTGCTGTTAGTGGCAATTGCACTGATATCTCCTTGGATTGTACCATACCCTGAGCATATTGAAGTTGAGGTAAATCCTCAAGATAAATTACTTCCGCCGTCAAGCCAATACTTTTTTGGTACCGATGAACTAGGAAGAGATATTTTCAGTCGAGTCTTATTTGGAACCAAAATATCTTTGCACACTGCCATCGTTGCAGTATTTTTATCTTTGGTCATCGGTATTCCGCTGGGGGCTATCGCTGGTGCCATAGGCGGAAAAATAGATGAACTGATTATGAGAATAACCGATATTTTTCTAAGCTTTCCACCGCTTCTCTTAGCCATAGCAATTGCGGCAGTTTTAGGACCTTCACTAGAGAATGCTATGATCGCAATCGCTGCAACTTGGTGGCCTTGGTATACTCGGATTGTTCGAGGACAAGCCATATCCCTGAAAGAAAGACAGTTTATAAAAGCGGCTGAAGCCATAGGCACATCTCAATTTAAAATGATATTTAAACACATTGTTCCAAACTGTATATCTCCCGTCATTGTCCAAGCTTCCATGGATATGGGTGGTGTTATTTTGACCATATCTTCATTAAGCTTCTTAGGGCTTGGCGCACAGCCGCCTACTCCTGAGTGGGGGCTTATGATTAGCACCAGCAGAAACTATTTTTTAAATGCTTGGTGGTATAGTATCTACCCCGGAATAGCTATATTTATTACTGTTCTGGCTTTTAATTTATTAGGCGATGGGTTAAGGGAAATACTTGATCCAAAGACTAGGAAGAATTAAGGAGGACAGACATGAAAGAATATTTTGAGATCAACAACTTAAAAGTCAATTATAAAACCTTTGAAGGAACAAAAAATGTTTTAGATATAGATCGAATAGCTATTAAAAAAGGAAAGACGTATGGGTTGGTAGGAGAAAGTGGAGCCGGCAAAACGGTATTGGCTTTGACCATACTCAGATTACTGGCTATGCCGCCGGGAGAAATTGCCAGTGGTGAAATCCTTTTAGATGGAGACAATTTATTGGAGAAATCAGATTCCCAGATGCGGCAGATTCGCGGCAAAAAAATCGCAATGATCTTTCAAGATCCTATGTCTTCTTTAAATCCAGTCTTTACCGTTGGCTATCAGATGATACAAGTTATCAAAAAGAATCAAAACGTAAAAGGAAAAGAAGCTGAAAAGCTGGCAATAGAAATGATAGAACGGGTAAAGCTTCCCGATGTTAAAAATATTATGGACAAATATCCTCATGAGCTGAGTGGCGGTCAAAGACAAAGAATTATTATTGCTATGGCATTATCCTGTGGGGCTGAGTTTATCATTGCAGATGAGCCCACAAGAAACCTGGATGTTACCATACAGGCAGGTATATTAAAGCTCATAAAGGAACTTCAAGAGCAGTTAAAGGTGACCGTATTATTCATCGCTAATAATTTGGGATTGGTTTCAGCAGTCTGTGATGAAATAGGGATCCTGCAGGAAGGAAAAATTGTAGAGAGAGGGCATATTCAAGAAGTATTAGAAAATCCAAAACAGGAATATACCAAAACTTTGCTAAGTGCCGTAACCGCCTCACAAAATGAAAAGAAAAAAGAAAATCAAAACAATAAAAAGGATGTCATTTTAGAGGTTCATCATCTTAAAAAATATTTTCCGGTAAAAAAAGGACTTGGGGGCAATCAAAATTTATTTGTTAAAGCTGTAGATGGTGTTGATTTTAATATTAATAAAGGAGAAATATTTGGTATTGTAGGTGAGTCGGGTTGTGGAAAATCGACTTTAGTCAACACCTTGTTATTTCTTCATGAGCCAACGGAAGGAAAAGTTATTTTTGATAA
This sequence comes from Clostridia bacterium, assembly GCA_028279945.1. Classification (GTDB taxonomy): domain Bacteria; phylum Bacillota; class Clostridia; order Peptostreptococcales; family JAAYPU01; genus JAKSCF01. The sequence goes on along the minus strand of JANQMT010000009.1, from coordinate 11,877 downwards.
CAAGGATATCTATAACTTGAACAAAAGGGATTTACGAAAAGCAAGAAAAGACATTCAAATTGTATTTCAAGATCCTTTTTGGTCATTAAATCCCAGATGGCTGGTTAAAGATATTATCGGAGAGCCGCTAAAAGTTCATGAAGATCTATCACAGGATGAATATATAGACAGAGTTTGTGAATTGCTGGAAATGGTTGGACTTCCAAAAGAAGGCGCATTCAAATATCCACATGAATTTAGCGGCGGCGAAAGACAAAGAATTGCTATTGCCAGAGCATTATCTGTTGATCCAAAGCTGGTGGTTTTAGATGAGCCGACTTCATCTATTGATGTTCTTTCACAGGCGCAGATACTGGATTTATTATATTATTTAAAAGAAAAAATGGGATTGACATATATCTTAATTTCTCATGATTTAAGTGTTGTCAATTATATGTCTGATAAAATAATTGTGATGTATCTTGGAAAAATTGTTGAATATGGAAAGGCAGAGGAAGTCTTCAAAGAACCTTTACATCCATATACGGTGGCGCTTTTTAATGCCATTCCTGACCTGAAAACTCAGAGTGTAAAAGATTTGGCTACATTAAAAGGCAATGTACCCAGTGCCATTAACTTACCTCAAGGCTGCAGATTCCATCCAAGATGTAAAAAAGCCACAGAGATTTGTAAGACCAAGGAGCCTGTGCCAGTGAAAATAGGTAAGCGTATCATAGCATGTCATTTGTATAATAAATAATACAATTAATTAATAATTAATAATGAACAATGAATAATTGAGGATGATTTTCTACCAAAATCTTCATTGACTTTAGAATTTAAAGAAAATTTTGCTTAGCAAAATTCACCTTAATTATTAATTATTAACTATTCATTATAAATTAAATAAAGGGGAAGGTCAAAAATGAAAAAACTAACACTTCAAGAAGTTAAAGATATCCTCGTAGGATGTACCATCCTAAGCACGGGAGGCGGGGGTTCCTTAGAAAGCGGTATCCGTATAGCTGAGTCGGATTATGCCAATGGATTAGAGTATTCTATCATCGACTTTGAAGAGATTAAGGATAAAGATTTGTTTGCATGCCCTTATTTTTGCGGTTCAATTGGGCCTGAAGAAAGAACCGACAATTATAGCAAATATGAAAAGTTAGATGAACTGGAGACGGTTTTTTCCACACAAGCTTTAGAAAGATTCTTAGGAAAAAATATTGATGGGATTGTTTCCGTTGAATATGGCGGAGGCAACACGGCTGTGGCGATGTCAACCGCAGCCAGATTAGGAAAGCCCATTGTAGACGGAGATGCTGCAGGAAGAGCTGTCCCCGATTTACAGTATTCTACTTTTTATGTCACCGGACGTCCCATATACCCGTTAGCGGTAGCCGATGCTATTGGTGACGTGGCTGTATTTGAAAAAGTGGTAGATGATTTTAGAGCAGAAGATTTGGTAAGAGCTTTAGCAGTAGTCAGTGCGGATAAAGTAGGTATGACCGATCACCCCTGCTACGGAAAAGAGCTAAAACATTCTATCATTCCCTATGCACTGTCATATGCAGGGCAAGTAGGTAAGGCTCAAAGAGAAGCCGTTGAAAAAGGAGTAGATCCCATAGCAGCAATTGTTCAAGCGGGTGAAGGATATTGCTTATTTGAAGGCAAAGTTAAAATAGATTCCCAATGGGAAAACAAATCAGGATTTACCATTGGGACTATTGAAATAGAAGGACAAGACGACTACTTAGGTAAAAGCTCTGAAATATGGTATAAAAATGAAAATATTATGTTCTATATAGACCAACTACCTATGGTGACAGCACCGGATTTAATCTGTGTTGTAGACAATAAAACGGGATATCCCATTACAAATCCATTCTGTAAAAAAGATATGAAGGTTACCGTACTTGGATTTAAAGCACCACAATTCTGGAGAGAAGGAAAAGGTCTTGAAATTTTGAATCCTAAAGAATTTGGATTTGATGTAGAATTTGTGCCAATAGAAAATAATTTTTAGGGAACAGATTACAGGGGACAGAGATGTCGTGTCGGGTCTCTGTGCCCGACTATGATAAAAACAGTGGAGGAGATATTATGGCAAAACTATATGAATATGAGTTAGGAAAAGCAGCTGACATACTGGTCAACCAAATTTTCAAATTAAAAAAAGGTGAAACTTTCATTATTACAGCAGATACAGAGTCAGATGAAAGAGTCGTCAATGCTACGGCAAGCAGTGCTTTTGCAGCAGGAGCAAAACCTATGGTGATATGGCTGCCTTCGCCATTAGGAGTAGGAAAAGCAGCTGATCCTATGCTTCCGGTAGAAGCTTTAACCGCAGCATTGAACCAAGCTGATGCATGGGTGGAATTTAATAATCAATGGCTGTTATACTCCACCCCATTTGAAAGAGCTATGGAAGAAAACAAAAAATTAAGATATATATGCCTGGTGGGTATGGATGTGGATATGATGGTTCGAAATATTGGAAGAGTTGATAAAGAGAAATTATCCCTATTCTTAAAAAGAGTGTCAGAGCGAACCGGTGAAGCCCAAAAAATGAGAGTGACTACACCTGCAGGAACAGATGTATCTTTTAAATTAGAGCCTAAGAACACATTATCATGCGATGATGGAAGTGCTCATGAACCGGGTATCTTCATGCTGGCAGGACAAATTAATGTGATTCCAAAATGGGATACCATAGAAGGAACCATCGTATTTGACGGCTCTTTATCGCCGCCATGCGATTTACTGGAGCAGCCGGTTTCTTTAAAGGTTGAAAAGGGTAAGGTGGTCAATATTACCGGGGGAAGACAAGCAGAACAATTTAAGAGCTGGTTAGAAAGTCATAACGACCCAAATATGTTTAGAATGGCGCATATCGCTTACGGATTTAATCCAGGGGCTAAATTAACAGGTAATATACTGGAAGATGAACGTGTATGGGGTTGTACGGAATGGGGTCTTGGATACGTAAGCCCATTAGAAGCACCCCCGGAAGGGATTAACGCAGTGTCTCATACAGATGGTATTTGTTTAAAATCTTCTGTATGGTTAGATGATACACAAATAATGGACAAAGGCATTATAATAGACTCAGAATTAAAAGAATTAGCTAAAGATTTTTAGCAGTTAGAAATAATTGTGTGATTCATTCATTAAAATAGAAAATAGGGGGAAATATAAGTAATGAAAATTTTAAGCAGACAAGATTTATACGACATTTTATATGGATGTACCATTTTAGGAACCGGAGGCGGAGGCGGCCTTGAAGAAGGTTTGGAATTAATTGATAAAGCATTGGACCAAGGAAAAGAATTTAAACTGATCGGTTTTGATGAAGTGGATGATGAAGCTCTAATAGGAACACCTTATATGTGTGGTGCTATTTCGCCGGAAACAGAAGAAGAAAGAAGGAAATATGCTGATCTTCCAAGAATAGAAGATCATTCAGCTCTTAAAGCCATAGAAGCTATGGAAGATTACTTTAAAGAGGCATTTTACGGTGTGGTTTCAACCGAGCTGGGAGGAGGTAATACGGCAGTCGCTTTCTATGCCGGTGCAATGCTGGATAAGTATATCATTGATGCCGACCCGGCAGGACGTTCCGTTCCGGAGCTGCAGCATTCTACATACTTTATTAACGATTTACCTATTTATCCCCTTTCGGTTGCCAATGATTTTGGTGACGTAGCCGTATTTAAAGAAGTGGTTAATGATTTCAGAGCAGAGGCTTTGGTACGTGCTTTAGCTGTGGTCAGTAAAAACAGCGTTAGTGTTGTGGACCATCCAGCCAGAGCAAAGGACTTAAAAAACGCCATGATTAATGGTGCCATAACTTATGCCTACGAGATTGGAAAAGCTTACAGAATGGCAAAAGAAAATGATGAGGATATAGCAAAAAAAGTAACAGAAGCCGGTAAAGGTGTCGTGAGATTTAAAGGAAAAGTCACCGACTTTAACTATAAGACAGAAGATGGTTTTACTTACGGAGAAGTTTATATTGAGGGAACCGGAGCGTATGCGGGCAGCACCTACAAAACATGGTTTAAGAACGAACATATCTTCTCATGGCTAAATGAAGAAGTGGACGTAACCGTTCCTGATTTGATTTGTATGATTAGTGAAGATACTCAAGAGCCTGTTACCAATCCAAATTATGAAAAAGGTATGAATGTAGCAGTATTTGCACTGCCGGCACCAAAAGAATGGACCACTGAAAGAGGCCTGGAGGTATTCGGCCCTAAAAGCTTTGGAAGAGATGATCTAGAATTCATTCCTATAGAAAAAAAGTTTAAATAAGATTATTCGGATAAAAGAGGTGGTAATGTGGAATTATCCAAATTGGTAGAAGCCTATAAGGATGAGGTAATAAAAGATTTACAAGGGCTAATCAGTATTAAGAGTGTTGAAGAAGAAGCTAAGGATGGTATGCCCTTTGGTGAAGGCCCATACAAAGCACTGCAATTTATGCTTAGGCTGGGACAATCTATGGGATTTGAAACCAAAAATGTAGATAACTATGCAGGTCATATTGAATATGGGTCCGGAGATGAGATCATTGGCGTCTTGGTACATTTAGATGTGGTGCCTGAAGGGGAAGAAGCATGGGAATACCCACCATATTCAGGAGAAGTTTATGATGGCAGGCTGTATGGAAGAGGTGCAATCGACAATAAAGGACCTGCTATAGGTGCTTTATATGCCATGAAGGCCATCAAAGAATCTAAGATGCATCTCAATAAAAAAATTAGATTGATACTAGGAACGAATGAGGAAACCGGATGGGGAGGCATTCAATATTATCTAAAAAAAGAAGAAGCGCCTGTACTGGCGTTTACCCCAGATGCTGATTTTCCTGTTATCCATGCCGAAAAAGGGATTCTGGTTTTTGATTTGGTAAAAAGTTTCGATAATGAATTTGAAAAAGGGCTGCTTTTAAAAAGCTTAAAAGGCGGCAATGCCGCTAATATGGTTGCGGATAAATGTACGGCAGTATTGGAATATGAAGATGTAGATTATATTGCGAATGTTCTTGAAAAATTTACTGAAGAAACAGGCTACAATTTCTTATCAGATATCAAAGGGAATACCATTACCATTGTATCAACAGGTAAGTCTGCTCATGGCGCTGCACCTGAAAAAGGGCTTAATGCCATATCCGAAATGATGTGCTTCTTAAGCCGGCTGAGTTTTACGAATCAAACAGTAGATGACTTTGTTAAATTCTATTCAGAACATATTGGTATGGAATACAATGGACAGTCTATTGGCTGCGGCTTTGAAGATGATGTATCCGGAAAACTAACCTTCAATGTGGGTAAGATAAAAGCCAATGAAGAAGAAGGTAAAATAACCATTAATATTAGATATCCCATCAGCATGAATAGTGATGAGGTCTTTAAAGGGCTCAAAAGCAAAACAGATAACCATGGTTTCAGCATTATGGGTGATGAAGATATGAAGCCTAAATATATACCAAAGGATCATGAACTGGTGGAAACCCTCATGAAGGTATATGCAAAACATACCGGAGATAATGACAGCGAACCCATCGTGATTGGCGGTGGAACCTATGCAAGGGCTATAGAAAATGCAGTAGCATTTGGACCTGTATTTAATGGGCAAGCAGCCTTGGAACATCAAAAAAATGAGTACATTGAAATCGATTTACTCTTAAAGGCATCGGTGATATTTGCAGATGCCATGTATGAGTTAGCGAAATAAGGATTAGGGAGAAACAAAATGGCAGATATAAAATATGAGATTCAAGAAACCGTTGGCGTTGTGTCAGAAAATACAAAAGGCTGGATGAAAGAATTGAATTTAATAAGCTGGAATGGGAGAGCACCAAAATATGATTTAAGAGATTGGGCACCCGAGCATGAGAAAATGGGAAAAGGCATTACGCTATCAACAGAAGAATTAAAATCATTAAGAGATATCTTAAATGATATGGATCTATAAGCACCAATATGATGCTGTAAAGTCGTAGCGGCGGTTCCCCGTGGCCGCCCAAAATCCCACAATAGTGGGATTTTGTTTTTATTGATTTTAACAACAGAGGATAGGCCAACGATTAATGGAGATCATAAATTATAAATAATAATTTCACAGCCATGAGGTGAAAAAACAATGAAATATAAGAAAACAATTCTTCTTTTAGTTATATTAATAGGAATTCTATCTTTAGCAGTGTCTTCCATAGGACTATTTTCTTCTGAGACATTTGGAGATCGTATATTTACATCTTTATACGGGGAGCAAATAGAGCTCTACGGAAAAGGTATTTACCATAGGGATTCTGTTTCTATGGTAGCTCAGGGCAAAGCTCAGGATATGGTTACTATGATTCTTGGTATTCCGCTGCTTTTGATATCTTTATTATTAACCCATAAAGGATCTTTGAGAGGACAGCTTCTTCTAACAGGTACATTGGGGTATTTTTTATATACCTATACTTCTTATGTATTTTTATGGATGTACAATTCCTTGTTTTTGGTCTATGTTTTATTGATGTCAGTTAGTTTCTTTGCTTTGATTTTAAACATAATGTCTTTTGACATTTTACAATTACCTAAGCATTTTAATAAAAGGCTTCCTGTAAAGGTATTAGGTATTTTTCAGATTGCCTTAGGCATTGTCATTGCTTTACTTTGGATTGGAAGAATTACAAATGCTGATACACCATCTATCCCTCCGGAAGGGTTGGAGCATTATACAACACTAGTCATTCAGGGCTTGGATTTAGGTTTTATAGTTCCTATTGCGATTTTGTCAGGGGTATTGATAATAAGAAGAAAACCCTTTGGATACCTTTTGTCTTCCATAATCATTATGAAGGGTTTTACAATGGGTATTACCATTTTAGCTATGATTAGAGGCATGGCATCTGCGGGTGTAGCAGTCAATTTAATCGAAATCATTATTTTTTCTGCCATCAATGTATGGATGGCGATTTGTATGGTTTTACTATTAAAAAATATTAATATATAAAAGACCATACTTTTATTATTAAAAGACTTATAGATATGCCGGGCGGCATGTCTGTTTTAATGTATGGAACTTTTTTTAATGATAATCGTCTTATATATAAAGTTGATATCAAGCATCTAAAATATGGAGGCGAGAAAATGAAAAAGATATTAATAATAGGTTTAATTTTTATGTTCGTTACAGCAGGTTGTACCCCTGAAGGCATAGAACAAGGTAATGAAGAGGATAATCCGCCCGTGGGGCAAAGTAAAATAAAAGAAGCAGATGTTGCAGGGCCTATAATAGATATAGGTGAAGATGGCAAGCGTATTTTAGTGGAGTCCAATGCCAGCAATGTTAAAGGTCAAATTTGGGTAAGCATTGATGATGCTACTAGCTTTTTTGAGGATATGCCGGAGGACATTGCCATAGGATATCGAGATGTCAGCCGTGATTTTCAAGTCGGCAATTATGTGGAAATCATCATTGATGGCGGCATTGATGAATCGTATCCTATGCAAGGTATGGCAGAAGCAGTGTGTGTAAATGAAGCAAGTTCACCAGCAGTTGCAGACTGTACATTTTATGATCCCCAAATACATGGTATATATAAAACAGGTGTTATTCAGAAGATAGATATAGAAAATTCTGAGCTGATGATTAGAGACGAAGAGACAGAATATATCATAACCATTACGGATAAGACTAATTTCGTACAATTAGAATTAGAATCCTTACAAGTGGGTGAGGAAATAATGGTTTGTGCTGAATATGCGGAAGAAGGAGAAACAAGCCTTACAGCGAAAGAGATTATGTTTGAAGAAGAGATTGTCCTAGAGGAGGCAGAACCCCTTGATGAGTTGCTTGAATCCAAATAAGTTTTATTAACACTTGATGATATACTGTTGAAAAATCCAATTAAAATAATAGAGTTATCCACAGTTTTTTAATAAAATAAGCAAGATCCTTGCTTATTTTATTTATGCGTACGATTATAAGCGCTACAAGTGTTTCTTATGAATTAGATAATTTGTACATTATTATGTAAATGAATTAGAAACCGTTCTTGACTTGAAAATCTTTTCAAGATATATTGTACCCATACTTGATATAAAAAAAAGATATGTAGGGCAAGAACCCTATTGCAATGTTACTAGACAATATAATGAGACTATGAAGAACCTGTTGCCTTTACATAGTGTAGAAGTATTGAAAAAATTAAAATAGAGAATACCCGTCATTAGGAGGTGAGAAAATGAAAGTAAAAGAGATGGTCAAGTCAGGAAGTCTTGAGTCAAGTGATCTTTTAGTAATGATTACTCCCTTAACGGAAGGAGAAGGATTAAAGTTAGAGATTAATAGTATCGTGAAAAAACAATATGGAGATAGAATTAGAGATATAGTTATGGAAGTTCTAAATGAGTCAGAGCTTGAGGATTCATTAATACTTATTCAAGACAGGGGAGCGTTGGATTATGCCATAAAATCAAGGGTGGAAACAGCGCTAAGTAGAATAAGAAATAAAGAGGAGTGATAATGATGCGTACGACAATGCTTTTCGCACCGGGAAACAATCCCGCAATAGTTCAAAATGCAGGTGTATTAGGAGCTGATTCAATCATTTTTGATTTGGAAGATGCTGTTGCTCAACAAGAAAAGGATTCAGCAAGAATTTTGGTAAGAAATGCTTTAATTAATATAGATTATGGAAACTGTGAAACGACAGTAAGAATTAACTCATTAGAGTACTCTGAATGGGAAGAGGATATAAAAGAAATAGTGAAAGGTAAACTCGATGGAATAATAGTCCCCAAAATTGAAAGTGTAAAAGGTATAAAAGCAGTAGAAAAGGTATTAGATAAACAAGGAGATATAGCAAGAAATATTTTTATAATACCCTTAATTGAAACTGCATTGGGGATAGAAAATGTTTTTGAAATTCTTAACAGCAGTTCTAGGATCAAGGCAGTTCTTTTTGGTGCAGAGGATTATACAGCAGATATTGGAGCAAAAAGAACTAAAAAGGGTGTAGAAATTATGTATGGTAGAAGCCGTATTGTTAATGCAGCAACAGCTGCAATGGTAGAAGCAATAGATACACCTTTTACAGATATTGATGACTTTGAAGGATTGAAGGAAGATGTGCAATTTGCTAAGGACATAGGATTTAGTGGAAAAGCCGTAATTTCTCCAAGACATTGCAGCATAGTAAAGGAGTTGTTTTCTCCTTCTCAGGAGGAAATTGATTATGCTCTTAAAGTAATAAATGCCATACAAAAAGCAAAAGAAGAAGGTAAAGGAGTGGTATCTTTAGACGGCAAAATGATAGATGCACCTATAGTCAATAGAGCTAATAAAGTTTTAAAGTTATCAGGCTTGGAAGGAGTATAGAATTATGAATAAGGTAGTATCTACAATTAGAAAAGCCATTGAATTAAGTGGACTGAAAGACGGAATGGCGGTATCATTCCACCATCATCTGCGGAATGGTGATCATGTTGTAAATATGGTCTTAGATGAGATTGCACAGATGGGAATAAAAAACATAAAAGTAGCAGCCAGCGCATTCTTTCCAATACATGGTGAGGTAGTAAAGCATATAAACAATAGAGTAGTAACAGCTTTGGATACTAATTATATATCTGGACCTCTTGCTACTTCAGTTTCTTTAGGTATCCTAGATGAACCTGTTATATTTAGGACTCATGGAGGACGCCCTAGGGCGATACTTGAAGGTAGTTTGAAAATTGATGTTGCTTTTATTGGAGCACCTTCTTCCGATGAAATGGGTAACATTAATGGTGTAAAGGGGCCTTCTGCTTGTGGTTCACTAGGATATGCTATGGCAGATGCAAGATGTGCAAAAAAGGTAATTGCAATTACAGACTATATGACACCTTATCCTAATTCGCCTATAAGTATAGATGAGACTTTAGTAGATTGGGTTGTAAAGGTAGACTCTATAGGAGATCCAAAAGGTATAGTTTCTGGGACAACTATGATTACAAGAGACCCAATCGGACATGTGATTGCAAGAAATGCAGCTGAAGTAATCGAGGCATCGGGATTGTTAAAAGATGGGATTTCCTTTCAGACGGGAGCAGGAGGAGCTTCCTTGGCAACCGCATATTACCTTAAAGAAAAAATGTTATCTAAGGGCATAAAAGGCAGCTTTGGTATGGGAGGGATAACAGGCTTTTTTGTTGGAATGCTTGAAGAAGGATTAATCGAAAAAATTATAGATGTTCAATGTTTTGATCTAAATGCAATAAAGTCACTGGCTATGAATCCAAACCATTTAGAAGTTTCAGCGTCCCACTATGCAAATCCTAATGCAAAAAGTTGTGCAGTTAATAGTCTCGATGTTGTAGTACTGGGTGCGACACAAATTGACACAGAGTTCAATGTTAACGTACTTACAGATTCAAATGGAATCATTATGGGTGGTTCAGGTGGACATAGTGATACAGCAAAAGGCGCAAAACTATCAATAGTAATCACAAATCTTTTAAGATCAAGGCTGCCTATAGTAGTTGATAAGGTTTTTACAAAAGTTACTCCCGGAAATACAGTAGATGTTATAGTTACTGAAAAGGGAATAGCTGTGAACAGCAAAAGAAAGGACCTTTTGGAAAGGATAAAAGAATTAAAATTACCGGTTATGGATATAGAAGAATTAAAAACAATGGCAGAAAAAATTGCCGGAAAACCAAAAACAATAGATTTTACAGATAAAGTCGTGGGTTTGGTTGAATATAGGAATGGTGATATAATTGATAAAGTTTATATGCCTTCTAATGGTGTTTTATAAATGGTAAAAAAGTATTACAAATTTTTAAATTTAGTGAAAGAAGGATTCGTTATGAAGATAATCGTTTTAGATGGATATGCACTTAATCCCGGAGACTTGTCCTGGAATGATATGGCGCAACTTGGGGATCTTATAGTTTATGACAGAGTAGAAAATAGTGAAATTATGGATAAGATAGATGATGCAGAAATTATATTCACCAATAAAACACCAATTACTAAAACAATAATAGATAGCTGCCCTAATATAAAGTTTATAGGTGTTTTGGCTACAGGTTATAATGTTGTTGATGTTGAATATGCAGCCAGTAAAAATATTCCTGTTTGTAATATCCCTACATATGGGACTGCTGCTGTTGCTCAATATGTTTTTGCTTTGCTTCTTGAAATATGTCACAATGTTAAGCATCATTCTGATGTTGTAAAAGCAGGACGCTGGTCAAATTGTAAGGACTTTTGTTTTTGGGATTATCCATTAATAGAACTTGCCGGTAAGACAATGGGAATTATTGGTTTTGGAAGAATAGGGCAGAATACGGCTAAAATCGCCAAAAGTTTTGGTATGAGTGTCTTAGTTTATAGTAATCATGCTAACAAAGATTTGGAAGACGAATCTATTAAGTATGCTGCTTTTGATAAGGTTCTTTCTTGTTCTGATGTTATTAGTTTGCATTGTCCACTTTCTGATTCGACTAGAGAGATTATCAATAAAGAATCCATAGCTAAAATGAAAAATGGTGCTATTATTATTAACACTGCAAGAGGGCCTTTAATTAACGAAAAGGATCTGAAAGATGCTCTTGAAAGTGGAAAACTTTACGGTGCAGCGCTTGATGTCGTATCAAAAGAACCTATTGAGAAAGATAATGAACTGCTTGGTGTTGATAACTGTATTATTACACCACATATAGCATGGGGACCTAAGGAAGCAAGGCAAAGATTAATGGACATCGCTGTAGATAATTTGAAGCATTTTATAAAAGATACACCAACGAATGTCGTTAATATGTAGATAAATTTTTTTGTTTCAGCATGGTATAAATGTACGTTTAACCCTGCAATTGACCACTTTGTGATCAATTGCAGGGTTTTAATTAA
>JANQMT010000071.1:0-4364 GCA_028279945.1 Clostridia bacterium | reverse complement strand
TTAAAGGTTTTTACTATTATATTTTATAAAACTATTTATTAATATGTTTAAAATAAAAGATATTTTAATAATAAGTGCATATAGTGGTGGTAATGGCTTTAAGGGCGAATAAAAATGTATAAATATATATCCGATTATAGTAATAATACCGCCTAAATAGGTTAATACTGTAATGCGTTTTCTCAAAGACTCACCTCATACCTCTTTTAATTAGTTTAATTCCATTTTACACCAGTCTCATTAATATTAGTAAATTGAAAAGTTATACCTACCTATTGTTGTAGACGGCTCTTCATACTTTCGTTCATAATATGAACCATTATACCCCTGAATAAGCCTGAAACCCTCCATCTACAGGTACTACTATTCCTGTTACAAAGCTTGACGCTTCTTTTTGTACAAGCCATAGCAGCGTTCCAACCAGTTCTTCAGGATTACCGAATCTTTCCAGAGGTGTATTGGATAATATCTTCTTTGCTCTGTCTGTATAACTGCCGTCTTTATGGGTTAACAAATCTTTGTTTTGAACCGTTTGAAAAAAGCCGGGTGCAATGGCATTGACTCGAATACCTGTTTTGGACATATGCACTGCCAACCAGTTTGTAAAGTTGGTGATGGCAGCTTTTGCACCACAATATGCAGGCACTTTCGTCATTGGTGAGTAAGCAGCCATAGAAGAGATATTGACAATGCTGGCATCCTCTTTATCAATCATGTCTTGTGCAAATATTTGAGAAGGAATTAATGTTCCCATAAAATTAAGGTCAAATACAAAACCCACACCTTCTACAGTCAGATCGAAAAAAGTTTTTATATCGTCATCCAATAAATCATTCTTTTCAAAGTACTCCTTAGTTGTTATGCCATCAGGATGATTACCACCGGCAGCATTAACCAATATATCACAAGTCCCAAATCTTTGGATAATTTCCTGCCGCGCTTCTTCAAGACTTTTTTTGTCTAAAACATTTGCCCCTACACTGAGGGCTTGACCCCCATCATTCATAATCTTTTGGGCTACTTTGTCTGCTTTTTCTTTTGTCCTATTTAATACAACTACTTTTGCATTACATTTTCCTAAAGCTTCAGCCAATGCCCCGCCCAGAACACCGCCTCCGCCTGTAACAATGGCTATTTTTCCTTTTAAGTCAACGCTAAAAGGTAATTTCATCTCTTTCACTCCTTACCTGTTAAATCACCTTTATCATCAAATTCCAAAACATAAGGCTTTGAAAGTATTTCAAATTCATCTCTATTTTTCACTTCATCGATATAACTTTCAGATACTTCTATCTCATGTAACTCTAATGTATTTTTTATCTTAACTATTTTTGCCTGATTGAAATTAATATTGTTGCATGTTTTTATAGCAGCAAGAATCGCTTCTTGATCATTTTCTACAGTCATGGGTATTTTAGAAGGATTTAATATGGTTGCTGTTAATGAGTTGGTATACATGGCTTCAAAATCAATTTGGTTCACACACTTTGTTGTCGTTAAGTCTGCCATACCAATTCCAACACCATTTCCATGAGATTTCTTACTCACGCCTAATACAATAATTTTCTTTATTGGAGTCGCATCAAAGCCCTGGTTCAAACCTGAGCCCGGTCGCCCTGTTACATTGGCATCCATACCGCTTCCGCTAATATTTTTACCAATTTCTTCAACAATGAGTACGTCTACTTCAGATAAAAGAATTTTGGCTATATTTTCTTTGGCCATATTTAAGAATACTTTTTCTCGTTCAAATATTAAGTCTTTGGGAACTATTTCTAAATGAAGGATTTTATCGTAAGCATTTTCGATAATGGCAACACCAAATAATATAGGAGCCTTTTTTAAAAACACGCTTCCAACCTTAGGGATCAGCTCAGGAAAGGAACCAAACCCTTTTGAATGTAAGGTTGAAGCACCTTTATGGTTGCCTAACCCTATCCCCATCATCTTTAAAAGTCCGCTTTCGTAATCGGATTTAAAATCTGTATGAGGCTTTATTTTGTTAGCGACTATAATGCCATCCGATTTAAAAGCAATTTGATCACAAAAAATTGGCGTTCCATCCTCTAAGGCACCAATTTCAACAACATCCATAGAAGCTTTTATTGGGACTCCCAAATATTCCTCAGTAATGTTGTATTCTCTTAATACCTCCAGCTGTCCTTCAATTGTAGCACCGCCATGACTCCCCATAGCCGGTACAATAAAAGGGCTTGCACCTTTTTTAAGCAGGATTTCAACTAAAGACTTTATAATTTGGTCAATATCTGTAATGCCTCGGCTGCCCACCGTAATGGCTATTTTTTTACCATTTAGGAATTCATCCTTTATTTTTTTGATATCATTTTCTAATATTTGCTCATAGTTTGTTACTTCTTCATTTTTAAAATGCTGTTTGATGCGAAGCATTTTGGGAATCTTTATATTGTCTTTACCGTCTATAGCTACTTTGACGGGTTTCATACTTCCACATCCTTCTTTAGGTAAATACCTTTAGTCAAATTGAACCAATACTTTGCAAATATCCTCTGAATTGTTCTCAATCATTTCAATTGCTTCTACAATGTCATCAAATTTGTATACGGCAGAAACAAAATCTTTTGTATTTATTTTTTTATCTTTGAAAATTTGTATCACTTCTTTAAATTTATGGGTTTGAAGTCTTGATCCATATATGGTAATTTCTTTCTTGGTTATAGGCAGCAGCGGAATGCCGGCACAATCTTTTGAAAACCCTAAAATAACAATTTTTCCGGCTACAGATGCAACTTCTACAGCTTGCTCAAAGATAGCCGGAATCCCTACTGCGTCAATCACAACATTTGCACCAACGTTATGAGTGTACGCCATAACTTTTTCTTTGACATCTTCTTTGGATGAATTAATGGTATAATCCGCCCCAAAAGCTTTTGCTCTCTTAAGTTTGCTATCAAACAAATCGGATACAATGACTGTGGCCCCTTTTAGTTTAGCAAATTGTATAACCATAAGACCTATCGGACCTGCTCCTGCAACATAAACCGTTTCATTTTCTTTGACATCACCATGCCATGTTGCTTGAGCAGCAATGGTATATGGCTCTATCAAGACGGCTTCTTCCCAAGATAATTCATCCCCAAATTTGTGGACATTGGCTTGATTGACCACCACATATTCTTGGAAGCCGCCATCTTTGTGAACGCCTAACACTTCTAATGTTTCACATACATTAGGTCTTCCGGATTTACATGCATAGCACTGTCCGCAATAGACAATAGGCTCAATGACCACTCTATCTCCTGATTGTATTTCATTCACATCATCGCCGACTTTTACAATCTCACCCACAAACTCATGCCCCACTACTCTTGGATAAGTGGCTAAAGGATTTTTACCATGGTAGATGTGCATATCCGAGCCACAAATCCCTGCAAACTTTACCTTTACTAAAACTTCACCGGGCTTTTCTATCTTGGGTATTTCCTTTTCAATAATTTCTAAATGTCCTGCTTCAAAAATCTTAATCGCTTTCATGGATTGACACTTCCTTCTTAATTATTTCATCAAGCTTGGTAAGAATAAGCTGATTTGCGGCACAAAACTGACTAACATTAAGACTGCAAGACTTACCAGCAAGAACGGTAAAATTGCTCTGGTAATCTTAGCAATAGATATTTTTCCAATATTAGATGCTACAAATAGGCATACCCCTACCGGTGGTGTCGTAAGACCTATCATTAAATTCAGTACTGCCATTACACCGAATTGGATTGGGTCCATTCCTACACTGACCCCTACCGGTAGCAATACTGGAAATAAAATAACCAAAGCGGCTATGGTTTCCATAAATGTACCTACAAATAGCAGTAATGCGTTGAGTAATAAAATAACAACAATTGGATTAGAAGATATGGATAATATGCCATCTGCAACCATTTGGGGAATTTGTTCACTAGCCAAAATCCAAGCAAAAAGTCTTGCAAATCCTACTAGAACCATAATGGATGCTGTCATTCTCATAGATTCAACAAAGATTTCAGGTAAATCTTTAAATTTCAACTCTTTATAAACATACTTGCCTACTATAATGGCATAAATAACTGCAATAATTGAAGCCTCTGTTGGCGTAAAAATACCACCGAGTATGCCAACAAGAATAATAACGGTCATCATGATTGCCCAAAATGCACCTTTAAAGGATTCCAAAATATATTTTGGCGATCTCCGCTGACCTTTTGGATAATGACGCTTTTTAGAGATAATATAAGCAGCAATCATAAGACCTATTCCCAGCAATATTCCGGGTATGGCACCTGCTAAAAATAATTTTGTAACCGACAAACGTAAGAAAGTGACTGCAATAATCATAGGGAAACTAGAGGGAA
>JANQMT010000067.1:0-26179 GCA_028279945.1 Clostridia bacterium | reverse complement strand
AATAAGACAAAAAATAATACGGGACTTAAAGAAGGTAGTTTTGAGTTAGAGCTTTGGGATAATTATGCTAAATTTCCCCATGTCCCTGCATATGGTCCTTTAGCGAAGTTAAATTCATTTGGTATAAACAATGCTATTGATAAAAATTTAAAATAATAGTACAAAAAATTATACTAATGAAAATCCATCTTTGTTTCATCTAAAATCGGCTATAAAACCTTCCCTCCCTTATGATAAAATCGAAACTTATTATACCATTTTATCCATAATTTGTCCATACGTTGGAGCACCTCATACAAGAATGAGGTGCTTTTTATATTGTATGACATAGCAGTGTGTATTTCTTTGAAATAAGTGATAATGAGTATCATTATTGACATGGACAATGGTTTGAGATATACTCAAGAAAAGAAGTAATTTTTTGGTATAGATGTTTAAAGTAGATAAAAACAGTACAATGATTAAGGTCTCAAAATAAATGATGAGGAGTGATGATTTTGAATTCACAATTAAATGAAAAAGACAAACAAAAACAAATGATACTTTCGGAAAATCTATGGAAGGTCATGTATAAGATTTCATGGCCGGCTATTATTGCCATGGTATTATATGGGCTTAATACTGTATTTGATGCTATTTTTGTAGGGCGTTTTGTTGGAGAAAGCGCATTGGCAGGGGTTTCTCTCGCCTATCCGCTATCCCAGATAACCCTTGGATTCGGTTCACTAATTGGTGTTGGAGCAGGGTCTGCTCTCAGTATTGCGTTGGGTGCAAACGATGAAGATACTCAAAAAAAATTAATGGGAAATGTTAATTATCTATCTATTGTTATTACTATTTTCTATGTAATAGTGGCCTATCTATTAACAACACCACTGGTTAAAGTTATGGGTGGCGTAGGTGAACCCCTAGAATTAGGTGCAGCTTATTTTCGAATAACAGTTTTGGGATCATTGTTTTGGATTCACGGTTTAGCAGGAAATATGGTTGTTCGTGCAGAAGGTAAAATGAAATCTGCGGCTGTGATGATGGGCATAGGGCTAATCGTTAACATTATAGCCAACTATATCTTAATAGTTATTATGGATATGGGAGTTGCAGGTGCAGCCTGGGGAACTAACCTGGGTATGTTGGTGTATACGATTTCCGGACTTGTTTACTTTGCAAAAGGAAAGGCTTCTTTTGAAGCACAGCCCTTTAAGATTTCAAGAGATAAAAAAATCATAAAGTCTATTACTTCAATGGGAATGCCTTCATTAATTATGACCGTAATGACCCTTATCCAAGGAATCGTTGTTTTTAATGCTTTATCCAGATATGGTACGGTTTATGATTTAGCGCTTTACGGTGCCATTTTTAGAATTTTCATGCTGCTGCTGACACCTATATTTGGACTTATGAGAGCATTGCAACCGGTTATAGGTATTAACTTTGGCGCTAAAAATAATCAGCGGGTTATCAGTAGTTTTAAGATATTTGCTGTAGGCGGTACACTGATGATGCTGCCGTTTTGGTTAATTATTATAGGAATGCCTGAAACGATTTTGGGATTAATGTTTCCAAATAAAATATTTGAAGCCGCAAGTTTATCCTACTTTAGAATCTTTATGGCACTCCTCCCTATTTTGCCTATTATATTTATGGCGATGACATTTTTCCCTGCCATTAACAAAAGCAGGCCGGCAGCAGTATTTGGGATTGCGCGTCAATTAATTTTTTATGTGCCTGTTATGCTGATATTACCTAGATTGTATGGTGTTCAGTGGGTCTATTATGGCAGCTTTTTGATTGATGTTATTATAACCATTTGGGTATTTTTCATGGTGAGAAAAGAGTTTAAAATTCTTAGAAAAGATATTAACCCTGCATAGCATTTGGATCTGGAGGAAATTATGAAAAAAAAACTAAAAATAATAGGCATAGGCGTCATACTGATTCTAGTGCTGGCACCTTTTATATCAGGAGATTTGGAAAAAGAATCGTTAAATACTGAAACAAGAGGAGAACTGAGGGGAAGTTTCATAGAACTTTCGGAGGGGTTTACTCATTATGAACTAAAGGGAGATTCAGAGGCTAAGACCATCGTTTTAGTACACGGCAATGCAGCCCCCTATTTTACATGGGATAATAATATAGATGCATTGGTAGATGAAGGGTTTAGGGTATTGAGATATGATATATATGGTCACGGATATTCAGACCGACCGGAATTAGAAACCTATAATAGAGATTTGTACGATAGACAATTGTCAGAGCTTTTGGAAAAACTTGAAATAGAAGACGCCATTTATTTAATTGGAACGTCTCAGGGGGGGAGTATTTCTGCTTATTTTACAGCTCAGCATGAAGGAAAAGTTGAGAAAATAGCATTTTTGGCACCGATGTTTGACACTTTTGAAGGAAAGATAATGTATTCAGTTATAGGGAGCAGAGGCATTGGAGACTATTTAATGAGTGTTGTGGGAGATAAGATGCTTATCAATCCATCTAGAGTACTCTATTCAGATGAAAAGAAAGAAGAGCTCACTGCAAAATTAATGATGCAGGCAAATTTTAAAGGCAAAAAAAGAGCAGTACTGGCAAATATGAGGGGCGATTCACTGGAAGATGCTACGCCTTATTATGAACAAGTGAAGCAACAAAATATTCCTGTTTTATTAACATGGGGAGAAAATGATAAAAGCATTTCCAAAGAATCCATGGAGAATTTATGTGACTTGATACCACAAACTCAGTATTATTTAATAAAAGACGCATCGCACCTTGCACATTATGAATTCTCAGAAGCAATAAATCCAATACTGATTGATTTTTTTAAAAACTAAAAATAAGATTTAATTTGAGTGATGATGGATAGAAATGGAGCTGACATACTGTGCTTTATAAGTTTAAAAATGCCGAAGATTTTTATACGATTCTAAAGAAAGAATTCGCATTGAAAGAAATCAAAGAAAATAACGTTATCAAATACACTTTGGACGGGAAAAAAGGAAGGGGATATATAGAGCGTAATATATTAAAAAATGGAATAGAAATATGTATTTTTGATATAGTGCTCTATAAAGATTTAAGATTTTCTTGCCAAATAGAAGAACGGTATTTTGAATTTAATAATTTTAGAAATGGCAAAATGGCATATGTGTCAGGGACAGAATGCTATAATTATAATAATATGACAGAGGAAATTATTTTTTCACAAAACTTGGGGAGTCACAATGAGGTTGAGTTCAAAAAAAACGTTCCATGTAAAAGCATTAATATTATTTTTACAAAAGTATTTATTGATGCCATTGTAAGTACTTATGGTAACGAAGCAGAAACTTTTATTATGAATTTAAACCAATATGCCCAGATCAATAACATTGGGGTCATGGGAAATAAGATGAAATATTTGTTTCTTGAAATATTAAGCTGTAAGCAGCAAGGCTTGGCAAGAAGTATTACTTTAGAAAGCATTGCACTTCAATTAATGGGCGTATTTCTGGAGCTCAGCAAAGAGTGGGATTTTAATCTTGACGATAAAATATATATGAGTGAAAATGATATCACTCAAATTATATATGCATCAAAATTGATTGAAGAACATTTCGTAGCACCTTTAAGCATTAGCGAGTTATCAAATCGGATTAATATCAATAGCTATAAATTAAAGGTAGGTTTTAAAAAAATATTTAAAACAACCATGTTTGACTATTTGAGAGAAAAAAGAGTTGAATATGCAGTCCGGCAATTAGAAAATACTGAAAAAAGCATTATGTCAATCGCTCAAGAAGTAGGGTATTCCAATCCCAGTAATTTTGCAAATATATTTAAGAAAAAAATAGGAATAAGTCCAAGCGATTACCGCAGCAGGTATCAAAAATACCTTTAAAGGTTGATAATGATTATCAATAACAGTACAATTTGTTTAGATTGTACTGTTTTTTATTAATAAATATCAAAGGAGGATTTGTGTTTGAAAGATTTATGTCTGCTAAAGGACCAGAGTATTTGCAGAATTGCACAAATACAAGGTGACAAGAAGTTCATTAATAAAGCAGCTTCAATGGGCTTAGTCAATAATATACAATTAAAAGTATTGCAAAATAGCGGTAAGTTGCCATTAATTCTATATGCCAGTGATACCATGATTGCTCTAAACAGAAAAGAAGCTTGTAATATACTGGTTGAGGAGGTATCTTAATGAATGGTATTGCAATCAGTCAAAACGCAGCAAACATAGGACTCGCCGGTCAGCCTAATACCGGCAAGTCAACGTTATTCAACAAGTTGACAAAGTCTAAACAGCATGTAGGAAATTGGCCGGGTAAAACAATAGAAAAAAAAGAAGGTTTATTTTCATATAATAATCGACATTATAACATTGTAGATTTACCGGGAACATACAGCTTAACGGCTAATTCTGCAGAGGAAATCATCAGTCGAGACTATATTGTATCCAATGATATCGATACCTTAATTGTTATGGTGGATGCTTCTCAGCTCAACAGAAGTATGTATTTATTATCGGAAATCGTTGGAATGAGTATACCCACTATCGTTATACTGAATATGATTGATATAGCTGAACAAAAAGGAAAACACATCAATATCTCACAGCTTGAAATGTCTTTAGGCGTTCCTGTTATTTCTATGATTGCAGCCAAGGGAAAAGGTGTTGTAGATCTTTATGAAGCAATCGATGAAATAGAATATCAAAACACTCTGTTAAAGACAGAAAGCTTTTTTAATCATTATGAGGAGATGTTTGGAGAAGACTTTACACATTTAGTTGAATTGCTGAAAAAAGAGAACTTCGGTAAATACTCTCCGGAATGGATCGCTGTAAAGCTTTTGGAGAACGATGTAAATATTGTCAATTTGGTTATGCACGCTGTAAAAGACCAATACTTGTCAGAAATCAGTATCATATTGGAAAGAAATAAAGATGGTATGAGTAAATCCGCCCAATGCAAACATCTGTGGATTGGGAGCAACTTAAAAAATGCAGTTAATGAAAAAGATACCATGAATAATTTCAAAAGAGGCACTTTTGATAAGTTATCTACCCACAAATATCTAGGGATGCCTTTAGGGATATTAATGATATTACTTGGGATAGTAGCAAGTTTCATTGTTGCAATGCCTTTAATGGCGGTTATTACAGGTATGGTTCTTCCTAAAGTCAGCTTTGGACTTGAAAACCTATTGGTTCAATGGGAAATATTTCCATGGATCACTTCTCTGCTTACAGAGGCATTAGTTCCGGGCGCATTTATGGCATTTTTTATGACGATTTTCGTAGGTGCATTTTCTTTAGTATTAGGATTTATGGAAGACATAGGATACATGGCCAGAATTGCCTATATATTTGATAGAGCTATGAGTAGAGTTGGGTTGCATGGAAAAGCAATCATGCCTTTTATAAGTTGTTTTGGATGCACTCTAGCAGGTATATCAGGATCAAGAGTGATTGATTCATGGCAAAAAAGATTATTAACCATTACATCTTGTATGGTCATTCCTTGTGCAGCTATGTGGGGGGTAATCGGGCTATTGACCAGCTTGTTTTTTGGTGCAAATGCTGTTTGGGTCATCATATCTTTGTTTATAGTCTCCATAGTGCATATCAAAATGACTACATGGTTTTTCAGTAAAAGGTATATCCAAGATGAAGATACCACAGGGCTTATTATGGAGCTTCCGCCCTATCACAAACCCAACTGGAAAACAATATTTTCTTATACATGGAATAAAATGAAGCATGTATTTAAAAAAGCATTAGCCGTTATTACATTGGTTGCTGTAGTGGTTTGGATATTATCTTATTCGTCAAACGGCGTATTAGAAGACAGTGTCATTTATTCTGTTGGAAAGTTCCTGGAGCCGGTTGGTAGAATTGCAGGATTAGATTGGAAGTTAATAATAGCTTTTATATTTTCAATGATGGGTAAAGAAGCGGCTCTAGGTGTAATAGCAATGCTGTTCGGTGTAGGCTCAGGGGTTAATAGTGTTTCCGGTATGATGGTATCAGGTGCTTTACAATATGATGTTGCAAGTTTGGCTACGGCAATTAAATCATCTGTTTCCCCGGCATCAGCCTTAGCATTTGTATATGCATTTTATTTTAACGTTAAATGCATGGCCGCTATGGCTTCAGTTAAAGCCGAAACTCATTCGGTAAAGTGGACGATAAGAATAACCCTCTATTATGTTATAACGGCACTTATTATTGGTGCGATTGCATATAGAATTGGATTATTAATTTTTTAGAAACATATTATTATAATTACAAAAAAATAAATTATAATAATAAGAAAATATTGACATTTTTTTAAGCATAAAGTAAGATGAATTTAGAAGAAAATGGATATATAATTTAATAAGAAACTGTTTAGGTGTTTTAATTCAATCATTAAAACTTAAAAGGGAATTGGGTGAAAATCCCAAGCGGTCCGGCCACTGTAAATGAGGAGTCACTCTTTAATATGCCACTGTTCAATGCTGAATGGGAAGGTAAAGAGGAGCTATGATCCATAAGTCAGGAGACCTGCCTAGATAGATTGCTTTATACCTTCCGATGAAAGGGAACAAGTGGATTTCGTGATTTATGAATTGTGTTCATCTAATCAAATGGACATACATATGATTAAGAATTAGCTCTATCTTTCATTGAAAGGTAGGGCTTTTGTTATTTTACAAAAACTTAATACAAATACAAACAAGTTGTGACTGACCAGAAAACTGGAGGTACTGCTAAATTTTTTTAGCGGTACCTTTTTGTTTACTATATGAAATTTTTTCAAAAGGGGAAGGAGGGAAATAGCAATTTAATTATTAGTTATTACCTTAAATAACAATCATTGTAAAAGAAAAGGAGAAAACAAATGAAAAAAACATTAAGTATTTTATTGATTACAATTTTGATGATGTCCGCTTTTGGACTAACTGCTTTTGCA
Organism: Clostridia bacterium; assembly: GCA_028279945.1. Classification (GTDB taxonomy): domain Bacteria; phylum Bacillota; class Clostridia; order Peptostreptococcales; family JAAYPU01; genus JAKSCF01. The sequence continues at coordinate 19,241 of JANQMT010000067.1, read as the reverse complement.
GATGACGGATGCACAACCTATCCATATATTACTTTGGCAGACAGTGCTGATTTTACTATCGTTACTCAGGGCTTGGCCAACTATAAGACGGTCAAGGTTCAGGGATTAAATGCTTCTTGGACAAAAGTGGATTTTACAGCAACTGAAAAGGATTACATTACATGGACCACATCCAATGGTTCAAATGTAAGATTTCTTGATGGATTCAATCTTAAGACGTCATTGTCGGGAACAGATACAGCAACAATAGTGGTTTTTGCGACAGCTACAGCAGATGCTACAGTAACCATAACCTATGACACACCAGACGATGACCCTGTATCAGTGACCAGTTATATTTATGCAGAAGGGACCTCTACCACTTCTTCGGTATCTAATATAGATGTTGTAGTAGATGCATCAGGTGCGGCTAATGATTTTACATCCCCCGGTTTAAATGTACCGTTATTTAACTTATTAGATGAAGGCATCGTTACGGATGATGACGATGTACTGCACCAAGCACCAAGCGCTCTCCATGCTTTATTGTATGCGTTAGAGATTTACCACAGTACAGAAACAACTTCTACAAATATCAATAATTTTGACTGGAACTGGGTAAAAGCTAATGTAGTTATTGAAAGTGAAGGTAGTTTTGTAAAAAAAATTGAAAGTGATACCAATGATTATACAAATGGATGGCAATTTAAAGTCAATGGTACAGCTCCTGACCATGCAGCATCGGCTACACCACTGTCGGCTAATGATGACATAACATGGGAATATACAGCATGGTCATGGTAGTTAGCCTGAATCAATAGGACATTCATAGACTTTATGACCTACTGATGAAGTAACCTAAAATAATGCAAATGAGATAGTATTATAATAAAAAACTAAGGGTTGGCCAATAATCGCCAACCCTTAGTTTTTAACAAACAAGGCGATGGTTCATCTGTTTGAACGCAACTAAAAAATATAGTAAAATATTCAGAGGTGATAAAATGCCGCGAGCTGGGAGGGATTGTTATTTTTGAGTTAACCAGAATTCAAAAAGATATTCAAAAAGTAGCAGAAGCGATAGCTGAATTAACGGTAAAAGATGTGATTGTTTTTAATCGTGATTGTAAAAGAGTAGCAGGAACAGGCGAATATGCGCCTTTGATCAATAAATATGCACCAAAAAATTCATTAGTGCAACAGCTATATAAAATAAAAAAGAGCATTTTTATGGTAAGAGAAAATAAAAATAATATTTGTAGAGACTGTTCAAATAAGGAAAACTGTAATGAGCTATCCTCCATTGGTCATCCAATTTTTTTAAATGATGAAGTAATCGGCTCTATTTGGGTAGTGGCTTGTAATGAGTATGAAAGCAATAGAATTATAAAAAAAGAAATAGAGTATAAAAATTTTCTGAAAGCAATGAGCAGCTTTATTGAAGATAAGGTTCAAAATATCATAAATAATGAAAAACTTCAAAGTGAAGCAGAAATGATTAATGAAATCCTCAATAAGGTTAATGATGGGGTACTTGTTGTAGATGAAAAAAATAAAATCAAATTAATTAATGAACAAACATGCAAGATTTTACCCATTGAAAAAGAAATGTTAAGCGGCAAATATTTTAAAGATATCATTTTTTCTGAAAAGCAGATGGATCTTCTTAAAAAAGAATTAGATCAATTAGATACTTGGACCATTTGTGAGAAGCAATATAAAATTATATATAGCATCATACCAAATCGAATCAACAATAGAATTGTTAACAGCATAGTAATATTTAGAAAAGTAGATGATATTTTAAATTTAGCAAAAGACTTAAAAGACAATACTGTATTCAAATCACTTAACATTATCGGCCAAAGCAAAGCAATTGAAGACGTTGAAATTTTAATTGAAAGAGCGGCTGATTCTGACTCTAATGTGTTGCTGTTAGGAGAAACAGGAACAGGAAAAGAAGTGTTTGCAAGAGCGATTCACCTTTTAGGCAAAAGAAGTAAAGGCCCATTTGTTGCAGTTAACTGTGCGAGTATTCCTGAGGCGCTGCTTGAAAGTGAATTGTTTGGATATGAGAAAGGGTCATTTACGGGTGCATTATCTACAGGAAAAAAAGGTAAATTTGAATTAGCGCATGGCGGCACCATCTTTTTAGATGAAATTGGAGATATGCCGCTCAACCTTCAGCCTAAGATTTTAAGAGTTCTCCAGGAAAATACGGTTGAGCGGATAGGCGGTACAAGCTCAAGTCATGTTGATGTGAGGATTATATCTGCAACCAATAAAAATTTAAGTGAAAAAATTGAAAATGGAAAGTTTAGAGAAGACTTATATTATCGTATTAATGTTATTCCAATTCAACTGCCGCCTCTAAGAGAGCGAGAAAATGACCCTATTATATGTGCAAACTATTTTCTTGATATATATTGTAACAAGATAAGAAAAAGAAAACTTATTTTTTCAAAAGATGTAGTAGAGTATTTTCAGTTATACAGTTGGCCGGGAAATATAAGGGAACTTAAAAATGTAGTAGAGTATGCTGTGAATATGTGCCAAGGAGAAGAAATAAAGTTAGAGGATCTTCCCTTATACATTAGAGATAAAAAAGTTGACCAAGGGATAAGGGTTGAGAAACTAAAAGATAGTATGGCACAATTTGAAAAAAGAGTGATTGAACAAACTTTAAAAAATCTTAGTAATGATAGTAATACCAAAGAAGAAGCTGCAAAACAATTGGGTATAGGCATAGCAAGTTTATATAGGAAAATAAGCAAGTATAACTTATAAAGAGACTATCATTTTTATCCATTATCAAAAATGATAGAAACCTATCAATTTTGATAATACCTAAATTAGAACGTGTAACAGACATTAAGCCTTACTGATTATCACTTTTGATAATCAGTAAGGCTTTTTTAAACTGAAAAGGCCTATTTTCACCAATTATTATTGGCATTATATTTGCTCTATTAAAGATGACATAGATTAAAAATAACAGGAGGTGAAATATGTGCTAATAGAATTGTAAATGAGTATAAAGTATTCAATCAAATAGTTGGAGGGGATTAAAATGGCATCGCATATGATTGATCAATTCTTCTTTAATCATATTGTTTCGAATGAAGAAATGAGAAGCGTATTTGAAGAAGATAAGGCAGTGCAAAGACTTTTAGATGTTGAAGCAGCACTGGCTCGTGCAGAAGCAAAATTGGGAATAATTCCTCAATCTGCTGCAGATGAAATATGTAAAAAGGCAAAATTTGAATGTTTAGATCGTTCTAAAATAAAATCAGATATCTTAAAATTAGAGCATTCACTGGTACCATTTATCAAGGCTGTACAAGATTTATGTGAGGGTGATGCAGGAGAATATATTCATTTTGGGGCTACGACTCAAGATATTCGAGATACAGCAATGACCTTAAGTATAAAAGAAGCAAGAGAAATCATATATAATGATTTAGAAAAGATAGGTAAAGTCTTAGCGGATATGGCCATAGCCTATAAAAATACTACTATGGCAGGCAGAACCCATGGACAACAAGCTCTTCCTATTACTTTCGGATACAAAGTAGCTGTATGGCTTGATGAAATGCAGAGGCATATAGAGCGCTTAGAAGAAAGCAAAGAAAGGTTACTGGTAGGAAACTTAAACGGTGGTGTTGGAACTTTTGCATCTTTTGGGAATCAAGGCCCTGAGGTAGAGCGATTAGTGATGGAAGAATTGGGACTGAATGTAGCGAATATATGCTGGCAAGCGTCAAGAGATCGAATTGCAGAGTTTTTGAGTATTCTTGCTATGATCGGATCAACTTGCAGTAAAATTTGTAATGAAATTTACAATATGCAGTCAACAGAGGTCAATGAAGTAGCAGAAGGCTTTAAAAAAGGACAATTGGGCAGCAGTACAATGCCTCATAAAAGAAATCCTGAAACATGTGAATCTGTCATGAGTATTGCAAAGATAATTAGAGGCAATGCTAATGTGATGTTACAAGCGATGGAAACAGAGCATGAACGTGATGGGTCTATGTGGCGTACAGAATGGATTTTAATTCCTGAGAATTGTATCTATACAAGCTATGTACTAAGACTATGCATGGACATACTTTCAAGACTAGATGTAAAAAAAGAAAATATGATCAAAAACTTAAATATTTTAAATGGATTGATTTTATCTGAAAAAGTGATGTTTGCGGTTTCTAAAAAAGCAGGAAAACAAACTGCACATTCTATTGTTTATGAAACTTCCATGAAAGCTTATGAAGAAGACAGACCTTTGAAAGATGTCATTATGGAAGATCCAAGGACTCAAAAAATGTTTACAAAAGAGGAAATTGAAGAATTGTTAGATCCAGCAAAATACGTGGGCCTATCTTCAGAAATCGCAGAACAAGTTGTTGGAGCCTGGAAGGAACGACATGATAAAGTACAGATGGTCCAAGGATGATGATTGCTGATAAAATTGCCAAATTTATTTATGAAAATAAATTTGAAGATTTTTCGGATGAGGTTATAGATAAAGCAAAAATGTGCTTATTAGATTGGATTGGATGTGCTATTGCCGGTCATGATCATCCTGTAAGTGAAAAACTGGTAGAAGCGGCATTGGCTAATAAAGGCATAAAAGAGGCCACGATTATTGGGCATAACCAAAAAGTGCCTGCAATATGGGCTGCATTTGCAAACGGTGCTATTTCTCATGCCATTGAAATGGATGATGGGCATAAATGGTCGATTTCTCATCCCGGGGTAACCGTTATACCTGCTGCATTAGCTTTAGGAGAGTCACTTTCCTGTTCAGGAAAAGAATTCTTGGCAGCTCTTATCATTGGATATGATGTCAGCATTCGTGCCGGAGAAAGTGTAGGACCGGAGCACTATGACATTTGGCATACCACAGCAACCTGCGGAACATTTGGAGCTGCGGCCGCATGCACAAAGTTAATGAAGCTTAAAATAAATGAAATTGCTGATGCATTGGGGAATGCAGGGAGCCAAGCAGCAGGTTTATGGCAGTTTATTGAGGAGGGTGCCATGACAAAGCTGCTGCATACTGCGAAAGTAGGCTTTAATGGATTATTATCTTCTCAAATTGCACAAAGTGGATTTACCGGTGCACACAAAATTTTTGAAGGAGAAAAAGGATTTTTAAAGGCTATGTCCCAAAATCCTTGTCCGGAGAGGCTGATAGAAAATCTGGGGATACATTATAAAATTTTAGAATCAAATTTTAAAGTGCATGCTTCTTGCGGACATACACATTCACCAATTGATGCCATTATAAAAGCAAGGGAAATGTATGACATAACCCCGGAAAAAATAGTGAATATCCATATACTTACTTATAGCACAGCCTTTGAATTAACAGGCAATTTCAATCCTCAAAATGCTTTTGAAGCAAAGTTCAGCATGCCCTATTGTGTTGCAACGGCATTGGTATTTGGTGTTGTAGACAGCAATAAATTTAGTCAGGAAGCTTTACCCAATAAATCGGTACGTTCTATTATGTCCAAAATACGTATGACGGTGGATCATCAACTGGAAAACCAATTTCCGGATTGCAGACCAACGATTATTAAAGTTGAGACGACTGAAGACAGTTTTGTAGTTGAAAATTACTATCGAAAAGGTGATCCTGAAAATCCATTGAGCTATAAAGAAGTAGAAGAGAAATTTATGAGTCTTATAAAAAATAATTTAATGGAAAAAAATATTTGTAAAATTATAAATTTAGTAAAAAGTATTGAAGACATTGAAAATATTTCTATACTGACAAAAGAGTTGATACAATTTAGTTAAAATGCTTTTAAGCATTATTAATATAATTAAAATAAAGAGGAGAGAAAAGGATGAAAAAAATATTAATGTTCTTGTTAATTGGCCTACTCGTTTTGAGCGCAGGGTGTACAAACACAGATGCGCCAGCTCCGGAAGAAGAAGTATCAGCTGAAGATTTTCCAGCAAAAGATGTCCGTATCATTGTTCCGTTTGATCCGGGCGGAGGCGTAGATGTTACCTGCAGAATTATTGCATCACTTGCTCCGGAATACATTGGAGGCAATAAGATTATAGTGGAAAATATTTCCGGTGGCGGCGGTGTTATTGGGCAAACTGCAGGCGCTCAGGCTGATCCTGATGGATATAACATACTTGCATACACTTCATCGGTTGTCAGTAACCCAATGAAAAAAGAAACCGTATATACACATGAATCTTTTTCACCTGTTGCTATGTACTGTTTCGATCCGGATGTATTGGTTGTTCCTGTAGATTCACCATTTAATACGGTACAAGATTTAATCGATCATGCAAAAGAAAATGAAGTGATCCTTAATACCCCCGGTAATGCATCTGCACACCATATTGCAGGCATGATATTAGAAGACAAAACAGGCGTTCAATTCTCTTATATTCATAACGATGGGGCTGCTATGCAAATCGCTCAGCTTATGGGAGGACATGTAGACTGTGGCTTACTGACCTTAGGCGAGCTGAAGGGTCATATTGAAGAAGGAAACTTAAAAGCTCTGGGTATTATGAGTGACGAAAGCCCTGAACATTTACCTGAATTAAAAACATTTAAAGATCAAGGTATCGACATTTTGTATGGTGCTTGGAGAGGTTTGGCAGTACCTGTAGATACCCCAAGTGATAAAGTAGAGAAATTAGGCGAAATCTTTGAGCAAATCGTCAATAATGAAAATTTCAAACAAAAGATGTCGGATGCAGGATACCCTATGATTTACAGAGGACCGGAAGAGTTTAAAGCTTATGTGGATCAACAGGCTGAAAACTTAAAGGTTATCCTTCCAAAACTGACAGGTAAATAATTGAAATAGCCATACATTTGGAGAGGAGACGTTTAAAAGACGTTTACGTCTCTTCTCAATTATTAATCTTAAATTATGGGGTGAAGAAATGATACCATGGTATGTTGATTTTTTTCTTTCTTTTTTTCTTTATATTATAAGTGGATTTGTTTATATACAAGCAGCAGATTTTCCTGAAGTTTCAGCAAAATTTCCACGATTAACTGCTGTTTTTACCGTTATTCTAGCGGTATATTTAATGATTGGTTCTATAAAACGAAGAAAAGAAGAGCATATAAAAGAAAATACTGATTTTAGAATTGTATATAAAATTATTATTGGTCTTATTATTTATACTTTTATATTAAAAGTATTTGGATATCTTATATCTACGGTAATTCTTACAGGATATATCATCTATACGATGCAGTACACAAAGAAAAGAAATATTATAATCATTTCATGTGGAGCGATATTAGTGATTTATTTGATATTTAAAGTCATATTACAGGTTCCCCTGCCAACAGGATTTCTCAATGTCATATAATAAGGAGTGATATGTAATGATAGAAAATCTTTTATTAGGTCTGACCGTAGTCATCCAGCCTTTATCCATATTGGCATTGTTTTTTGGCGTTTCTGTAGGATTAATTGTTGGTGCTTTGCCGGGATTAAATGATAATATAACTCTGGCAGTTCTGATTCCGGTTACTTTTGGTATGGAGCCGCATATAGGTATGATGATTTTAGTCGGCATATATTGTTCTGCATGTTATGGCGGTTCAATCCCAGCTATTTTATTAAAGATTCCCGGAACTGCATCCTCTATAGTAACAACCTTGGACGGACACCCTATGACGCTTAAGGGAGAAGCCGGAAAAGCATTAGGAATATCGACTACAAGTTCTGTATTTGGAGGCTTGATGAGTTCATTGGTATTAATGTTTATAGCACCATTTTTAGCGCACCAAGCACTTAAATTTGGCCCGCCTGAATATTTTGCTCTTGCTATATTAGGAATCAGTACGGTTGCAGGAATGGCAGGGAAATCCTTATTGAAAAATCTTATAGCAGGAGCCATTGGACTTTTTATTGCAATGATTGGTATGGCGCCTCAAACTGGATTCCCTCGTTTTTATTTTGGAAACAACTATATCTTGGAAGGAATACCCTTTGTCCCTATGTTGATTGGGTTGTTTGGGATAGCTTCAATTTTTGAGTTGGCAGAACATATTTCTAAAGAAAAGACGGTTAAGCACATCCTGCCAAAGGTTACAAGAATTATGCCCACAAAAAAAATGATAAAAAGATTACTGCCTACCTGGCTTACTTCGGGTGCTATAGGAAATGTTATAGGAATTATTCCGGGGGCAGGAATGCTGATGGCTATTTATTTATCCTATGATGTAGCAAAACGCCGTAATAAAGATAAAGAATTCGGTACAGGCGTACCTGAAGGCGTAGCTTCCGCAGAAGCAGCGAACAATGCTGTCGTTGCAAGTTCAATGGTACCATTATTATCATTAGGGATTCCAGGTAATTCAGCATCTGCACTTTTCATTGGAGCACTTATGATACAAGGATTAAGGCCGGGACCGGCACTTTTTGTAGATCATCCTAATATAGCCTATTCCATTATTGTAGGATTCTTTGTGGCTAATTTATTTATGGGACCGTTAGGTATTATTATTAGTAAATTTCTGGCAACATACATTTTACGTATACCAAGACAAATCCTCAGTGGTGTTATCGTAGCCCTTTGCGCAACCGGTGCATTTGCAATCAGTAATAGTATATTTAATGTTTGGGTTATGGTCCTATTTGGATTGATCGGATACATCTTTAATAAATTAAGTATTCCACATTCGCCCCTTATATTGACACTTGTACTGGGTGCAATGATGGAAAGAAATTACTTGCAAAGTATGGTGTTGTCTAAGGGCAGTTGGCTGATATTTATGCAGAGACCTCTATCTGCTGCATTGCTGATTATATCATTATTCTTCTTTGCAACACCGTTTATATCTAAGCTGCTAAAAAAACCGATTATAACAGATGATATAGAACTGAATGATTAAACGTATTAAAAGAATACTCTTCTTAAGTTAATTGGAGGTAAAAATGAGCCATAGGATAGAAAAGGACTCAATGGGAGAAATACAGGTCCCTATTGATAAATACTGGGGCGCTCAGACACAAAGAAGTCTTGAAAATTTTAAAATTGGTGTAGAAAAAATGCCGGATGAAATCATAAATGCTTTCGGTATTTTAAAAAAAGCTGCAGCCAATACCAATAACAAGCTGGGAAAATTAGACGACAAAAGAGCATCAGCAATCCAAAAAGTATGTGAAGAGATATGTGAAGGAAAGCTGAAAGAGCATTTTCCATTGGTTGTATGGCAGACGGGCAGTGGAACTCAGAGCAATATGAATGTAAACGAAGTTATTGCTAACCGTGCAAATGAAATAGCTGAAGAAAAACTCATTCATCCAAATGATCATGTCAACATGTCCCAAAGCTCAAATGATACATTTCCAACAGCGATGCATATAGCTGCGGTTATGGAAATAGAAAACAATCTGTTTCCATCCATAAAAACATTAATAAACACTTTTTCAAGACTTGAAAGAGAATATGAAGGGGTCATTAAAACAGGACGAACGCATTTACAAGATGCAGTACCCATAGCCTTCTCACAAGAAATAAGTGCTTGGACACATATGCTGAAAAAGAATACAGAAAAAATAAGTCAATCGCTAAAAGGACTAAGAGAACTGGCTTTAGGAGGAACAGCAGTAGGAACAGGACTTAATGCTCATAGTGATTTTGGTAAAATATCTGCAGAAGAAATCAGCCAAATCACCGATACAAAATTCTATACGGCTGAAAATAAATTCCACGCGCTTACCAGCAAAGACGACCTTGTTTTTGCACATGGTGCATTGAAATCTCTGGCAGCTGACTTAATGAAAATAGCAAATGATATAAGATGGCTTGCCAGCGGTCCAAGATGCGGCATTGGAGAAATAAAAATACCGGAGAATGAACCGGGAAGCTCAATTATGCCTGGAAAAGTCAATCCAACTCAATGTGAAGCACTGACTATGGCAGCATGTCAGGTAATGGCAAACGATACCGCTGTTGCATTTGCGGCATCTCAAGGAAATTTTCAACTCAATGTCTTTATGCCTGTATGTATTTATAACTTTCTTCAATCTGTAAGACTTCTAAGTGACAGCATCATGTCCTTTAATAAAAACTGTGCAGTAGGTATAAAAGCAGATGAAGAAAAAATGAAAGAAAACCTGGATAAATCCTTGATGCTGGTAACAGCCCTTAATCCTCATATAGGATATGATTATGCAGCAAAAGTAGCAAAAACAGCATACACAAAAGGTATGACCCTGAAAGAAGCGGCTGTAGAGCTGGGGGTTCTGACAAATGAGGCATTTGATGAGATAATAAAGCCTGAGGAAATGGTTTAATATATTGATTCTTTCTCCCTTATTTTACATTTGAGGATAAGACGAAGGTCTTATCCTCAATTTAATGATAAAAAATCAAAATGGAGGAAAATATGAGAATTACAGATATAAAAGCAGAACAATATTATTGGCCTCGTGTTCGACCGGTGATCAATGGTAAGCACACCTATACCCACGCAGGTATGAGTATTTTGAAAATTGAAACCGATGAAAATATTACGGGAATAGGCCTAGGGATTGGAATGGGTTGGGGAATCCATGATAATGGTTTGATTAAAAAATTTAAACAGGAATTGGTGGGAGAAGACCCATTGGATATTGAGTGCCTTTGGAACAAAATGTGGATACCGAAGCTGGTAGGGAGAAGAGGTCTTTCTACGCAGGTTATCAGCTCGGTAGATATCGGACTTTGGGATTTGAAAGGGAAGATCGCCGGATTGCCGCTTTATAAAATGCTTGGCGGCTTTAGTGACCGTATTCCTGCATATATTGCAGGGGGGTATTATTCAGAAGATAAAGGACATAAAGAGCTGGGCAATGAAATGCTGGAGTATGTTTCATGGGGGGTTAAAGCTGTTAAAATGAAAGTAGGGGCACTATCTCTATATGAAGACGCGCTGAGAGTCAAGACGGTTCGTGAAGCAATAGGACCGGATATTAAGCTGATGCTGGATGCAAATTGTGCCTATAAGTACTATGACGCCATACGATTTGCCAATTTAGTAGAGAAGTATGAGCCATACTGGTTTGAAGAGCCTGTTATGCCCGATGATTATGAGGGGTTGAGGAAAATTGCTGAAAAAACAATCATACCCATTGCAGCAGGGGAAAATGAGTATACACGTTATGGTTTTCGGGATATTATCGAACGAAAAGCTGTTCCTATCTTAAATCCTGATCCGTATATAATGGGTGGTATTACAGAGTTTATGAAGGTGGTTGCTTTATCACAAGCTTATGACCTAGATATTTCACCTCATGGCAATCAGGAGATTAATATTCATCTGACGGCCGCAATTTCAAATGCCCTTATGCTGGAATACTATCCTCGCCGGCATGACCGTATGTGGGATAAAAAATATAAACACACGTTATTGTTGAATGACGATGGGACAGTAAGCCCGCCGGACAGTCCGGGGCATGGCTTTGAGCCGAATTATGAGGTACTTGAACCATATCGAATAATATAACAATTTGTACTTTAACGGAGGTAATATTTATGGCAGATTATAATAAGCTTGCTTTAGAGCTGCACAAAGAAAAACAAGGAAAAATATCAGTTGTAAGCAAGGTCAAGGTAGAAAACAAAGAGGATTTATCAATAGCTTATACGCCGGGAGTGGCAGAGCCTTGCAGAATGATACATAAAAACGAAAATGAGCTATATGATTATACTTCTAAAGGAAATATGGTTGCTGTTGTAACAGATGGAAGTGCAGTATTGGGACTAGGTGATATTGGTGCAGGCGCAGCGCTTCCGGTAATGGAAGGAAAAGCAGTGCTTTTTAAAGAATTCGGAGCAGTAGATGCCTTTCCTATATGTATACCTTCAAAAGATGTTGAAACGATTATTCAAACCGTAAAGATGATAGAGCCGGTATTTGGAGGGATAAATCTTGAGGATATTTCATCACCAAGATGCGTTGAAATAGAACGAAGATTAAAAGAAGAGCTGAATATCCCCGTATTTCATGATGACCAGCATGGAACCGCTGTAGTAGTAACCGCAGGACTGATTAATGCCTTAAAAATTGTAGACAAAGAATTTGAAAACATTAAGGTAATCTTAAGCGGAGCAGGAGCAGCGGGAAACTCTATAACCAAAATGCTTATGAGTGTTGGGGTAAAAGATATCATTGTATGTAACAGTAAAGGTATATTAACGCGTAATGAAGAATATATAAACTGGGTACATCAAGAAATAGCGGATATGACGAATGAAGAAAAATTAAGCGGTACGCTGGCAGAGGCTATGAAAGGCGCAGATGTATTCATAGGTGTATCTGTAAAGGATATTGTGACCAAGGAAATGGTTCAGTCCATGAACCAAGATGCAATTGTACTTCCTATGGCTAATCCCGATCCTGAGATTTTACCTGACATGGCAAAAGAAGCAGGAGCAAAAGTGGTTGGAACAGGACGATCAGATTATCCTAATCAAATCAACAATGTACTGGCTTTCCCGGGTATCTTCAAAGGTGCTTTAGATGCAAGAGCAAGTGATATTAATGAAGAAATGAAAAAGGCAGCAGCATATGCCATCGCATCATTGGTATCAGATGAAGAGCTGAAAGAAGATTATATCATTGTTCCTGCTTTTGACCCAAGGGTAGGAGCGACGGTTGCAAAAGCTGTATATGATGCTGCAAAAAGGTCAGGTGTTGCACGCATATAAGTGAAGAGCCGGATATTTAAAAAAAGAAGGAGCGATTTAAATGTATACTTGCGGCCTGTGTGAAGTTCATGCATGTGAAACAGGAAACAAAGAAAAATTCCCCAAAAACTGTCCTTGTTTAAATGAAAAGGTTGAAGAAAGCAAGACGTTGTATTTTGAAGAAGAAAATGCAAAAATTGCTTATGCAGCTGCTTTGGTAGAATCAGAAGGATATTGCAAAAAAACTAGGATTGAAGAAACCATGGAGTTTGCTAAGAAGTGCAGCTACAAAAATATTGGGGTAGCGTTTTGTGTTGGATTAAGCAAAGAAATGAAAATGTTGAATAAAATATTAACTGCTAATGGTTTTGTAGTTCATTCCATGATATGTAAAAATGGGAGTATCCCTAAGGAAGAGATTCATATTAAAGAGGAAGAAAAGGTTCGTCCGTTTACCTATGAAGCCATATGCAATCCAATTGGGCAAGCACTTTTTTTAAATGAAGCGAAGACGGATTTAAATATTATTTTAGGGTTATGTGTTGGACATGATTCTCTTTTTATAAAATATTCTGATGCTCCAATTACAATACTGGCGGCAAAAGATAGAGTGTTAGGGCATAATCCATTGGCAGCATTATATTTATCTGAAGGATACTATAATAAAAAATTATTTCATAAAGATGAGGATTAAAGAGGTTTATTAAAAGTTGTATATGCAATTTTCTTTTGATATTTATTTGAAATTTAAATATAAAAATCTTCTTACAAAACTAACAACATATGGAAGGATTTTAGAGATTTTTATAGAAGAATTAAAATAATAAACTCAAAGGAGGAATGATTGTGAACCAAAAAAGAGTTATTAGTATTTTGATTGTTTTATTGATGATGGTAGCTGTATTTGGAACTTATGCTTGGGCAGATAGTACTTACACTGTAAAACCAGGAGATTCCCTATGGAAAATTGGGGAGAAACTAGAAGTAGATTGGGTAAGACTAGTCGAATATAACGATTTGAAAGATGCCAATGTTATTTTACCGGGACAACAATTAAATATTCCGGGTGAAACGGCTTCGGATGAATCAACAGAAGCCGCTGTGGTAGACGAGTATACGACAAAAGACTTAAATGAGCAGCTGGTTATGGCTACTTTGTGGATGCAACAATCAGCAGAATTCAGAGCTTTATGCTATCAAGCTTTTAATATGGCAAAAATGACCTTAGATAATGATATCGCTAACAATACCAGTGATAAACCAAGAGCAATTGTTGTAGATGCAGATGAAACGGTTATTGACAACTCTGCTTATGAAGCACATCTTGTCGGACAAGACTATGGCTATTCTTCTTCTACTTGGAATCCTTGGATGGATGCAGCAGAAGCAAAAGCAATACCGGGTGCTCTAGAATTTTTAACTTATGCAAAGGAACAAGGTGTTGAAGTATTCTATATCACCAATCGAAAGATGGTTGGTTATGAAGGAACGGAGAAAAATCTTAAGGATTTAGGATTTCCATGTGTAGATGAAAAGCATATGCTTTTGAGAACAGGATCCAGTGATAAGGAAGAAAGAAGACAAATCGTTAAGAATGACTACAATGTGGTTTTATATATGGGTGATAATCTAAATGATTTTTCTTCTGATTTTGGGAATAAGTCTGTTGAAGAAAGATTTACAGCAACTGACACGCATAAAGAAAAGTTCGGTACGAAATGGATTGTATTACCCAATCCTACATATGGAGAATGGGAAGGCGCCGTTTACGATTACAATTGGGGAGCTTCTGCAAAAGAAAAAGACGAAATGAGAAAGCAAAAGCTGACAAAATGGAACCAATCAAATTAATGGATAGAGTCATTAAAAATTAAGTTGAATGATAAAGATAAAAGGAGAATGCTTATTAAAGTATTCTCCTTTCAATTGTAAAGTACTTTGTCTTGAGTCTGAAAAGAGAATACTCATAAAGTTAAAGGTAAGCTTAACTAGAAAAAGTTTTACAATAGATCATCAAGAGCGTCTATCAATATATCAACTTCTTTTTGAGTTACCACTAATGGTGGTAAAAATCTAAGGGTTGTGGTACCAACGCTACCTGCCAAAAAGCCTTTTTGAAATAATTCGGTTGATAACTTCTTTGATATTTCCGATGACAATTCTATTCCAATCATCAGTCCCTGTCCTCGTACTTCTTTAACCACAGGATGTTTTTCTTTTAATGTTAAAAGCTGTTCTTTAAAATAGGTTCCTACAGAAGAGGCATTCTCAACTAATCCATCCTGAATCAGGGTATCTATAACCGTTAATCCGGCTGAGCAGACCAATGGATTGCCTCCAAAGGTTGTGCCATGATCCCCGGGTTGAAAAGCCGATGCAACGGAATCTTTGGCACAGACTGCGCCAATTGGAACGCCTCCTCCTAATCCTTTGGCAAGCGTAAAAATATCCGGCTCAATATTATAATGTTCATAAGCAAATAATTTACCCGTTCTTCCCATGCCGGTTTGGATTTCATCTATTATAAGAAGCAAATTGTTTTTATCGCATAATGATTTTACTGCATCCATGTACTTCTGATCCACTGGGTGAACACCACTTTCACCTTGTATAAGCTCCAGCATAATAGCACAAGTCATTGGTGTAATGGCATTTTGTAATGCTTCAATATCGTTAATTGGCGCATATTTAAATCCGGGCATCATTGGCATAAAAGACTTTTGATACTTTTCTTGTCCTGTAGCAGCAACCGTAGTAAGTGTTCTGCCATGAAAAGAGTTTTGTAATGTAATGATTTCATATCGATCTTCCAAGCCTTGTTTTTTAGAATATTTTCGAGCAAGCTTAATAGCACCTTCATTAGCCTCAGCACCGCTGTTGCAAAAAAAGACTTTATCACTACAGGAATGCTGAACCAATGCTTCTGCAAGATTTGCTTGAGATTCTATATAATACAAACTTGAGGTATGCAGCAGCTTGTCTACTTGATCTTTTAAAGCTTTGGTTAATTTAGGATGGCAATGTCCTAAAGAACTGACTGCTATACCACCTAAGAAATCATAATATTTTTTTCCGTCTATGTCCCATAAACAGCATCCATCACCATGAGAAAAACATACTGGTGTTCGATCACCGTATACATTCATAAAATAGGTTTTGTCTTTTTCAATAATATTTAATAAATCCATTTTGTCCTCCTAAATAAATCATTCAATACTTATAATTATACATAAATATGTATAAAAATTCAATTGATTTAAAAAAATTATATTAAGACGCCGGTGTATACCAAAAAAAACAAGGCATCTATTCAAATATAGATGCCCATACATAATTAGGTTGGGTTTTAGGTTAGGTTTAGGTTTATGTTTATGTTTAGAATTTAGGAGGAGGTTCAAATATTATTGACTAATATTTGAATTTACGCAATTTTTTGATTGAAGAGGCTTTTAAAGCCTTTTGAATTAAAGATTCTTTAGTATTATAGCCTAGCATATGCAATAATACTTTTTCGTGCTTACTCATAGTTTCACCTCAATTCAATCCAAAGCTTGTTAACTAGTTAACAAGGTATCGCGACTTGTATTTATTTAATTTTTAGTTTTCCCACTATTATGTTATCTCACAATAGCAAAAAAATCAAGTATTTTTGTTAAAAAAATATCAATATATTAATTTGTTCAATATTGAAGGATTTCATTTGAGGCTACTAGATGTAAATTCAAATGCATATTCTTAATTATTAGACTTTAAACCAAGATATTTAGTAATAGACTTGGAAATACCAATAGGATAGAGCACATATTTTTTGGGTAAAATTTATTTGAATGAATAAAAAGGAGTCATAAAAGATGGCTAAGGTTAAAATCAGTATGGTGGTTCTGTTATTTGCAATCATAAGTGTTGCAGTTATTGTGGATTATGCTAAAAATCATCATGGACTTTCTGAACAACAAATGATTTTTGATGATTTGGATATAATTGTTCAAGACTATGATAGTTACTCATATTTAACAAAGAAGGGCCGCAATATTGGTAATACGTCAGATTTAGAGTTTGAATTTTCAGGAATGGATACGATTTGGAGTATAAAAGCTAAAAACGATGGTGTATTACATGTTCGTTTTAAATCTGTTATTACAGATGGCGAATTTAAGGTATTGTTAATTACACCTAGCCATGGGATTGTTACGATTTTAAATCAATCTATAGCTGATGAAAAAAATATTCAAATACCAGAAGGTACTAGTAAAATTAAACTAGTAGGAAGAAATGCAAAAGGCAAACTTAAAATGACTTTAACCGTTAATCAATGGTTAGATATAATGCCAATTAATAACTAAACCTGTTTAGCATAATATTTATCCAATGGTATAATCAACACATTCATATTATTATCATAATCCATTCACAGTATTAATAATGATCAATGCCTATTCTTAAAGTGTGCTCTTCTATAAAAAACTTTATTATATATCACATCTCCTTTGATTGCTGAAACTTCATCTGGCAAATGGCTATATCTAAAGGGTATAAGGCATAAGAATCCAGGTTCAACCCATCATTACTCATTATGAACATAAAGTCACTTAATATGGTGTAACCGTATAAAATATATTAGACGTATATTTTTTGTAAACAGGAGGGATGAATATGGATTTTTTTGCAGCCAATAGCTGCAACTTGAGAATAGATGACAGCGGCATGGTAGTTGATGTGAAAGAAAACAATTTAGCCGTTATAAACGTTTATTTTAATATTTCAAATATTGGAACAGAGGATATTACTAACGTGACTTTAGAAGGACATATAAAATTTTCTTCTGCATTGACTTTTAATAATATATCGACTTCATCACCCGTTATTTCTACGACCATAAACAAAGGGAAAATTGATTATAACTGTAATTTAGGAACGATTGTGCCACAGGATTCAGAGTCTGTAAATATTACTTTTGATGTGATTGGTTCAGAATCAGGTGGGTGCTTCTCTATTAATAATGTAATCGTTATAACAGATGATCAGGATGATCAATTAGAGTTTGTAGCCAGTACACCTTTAAATATATATGATATCCAATCAAAGTCGATATTTAAAAAAAATAAAATGTTGACCATATTAGAGAATAATCCGTATGTACCTGAAGGAGAATTTAGTGTATGGGTGAATTTATGCATACCTAATGGCATAACGGTTGAATTTAAGGATTTCGGTGTTTTTGAAGCCAAGTTCATAGAAAGTCGTGAATCGGTTCCTTTAAATGAACCGGTAGTAGGTAGAAGCCATATACAATTCTTAGCCAATCATCTTATGCTGCCTAAAGGCAGCAGTCTGGTTTTGCCCGTAGTTTTTAATATTGTTAAAAGTGAAGTATTAGGAAAAGCTTGGATACAATCCAACATTAAAAAAATACAACTGCAAGATATAACTTCGGGACTTTTTATTAATAAAACCAGACAAAAAAGTCAAATGGCAAGGCAGGCTATTTATTTGTCTATTCAACCTGTAAATAACCAGAAAAAAGGAGGTTTGAAGCATGATCGGTGTGAAGCCTACAAATAACGTTACCATTACCGGAATTAAAGTGAATCAAAAAACTTATTCTAATATTCCGGAGGAAAATTTAAGTAATCTTAAATTGATTAATACTCAAACCTCTATAGATATTGATAATAATATTGCCATCGTTAACGTAGCTTTTACAGTAATCAATCTTGATGAAGTTATTTT
This sequence comes from Clostridia bacterium, assembly GCA_028279945.1. GTDB lineage: Bacteria > Bacillota > Clostridia > Peptostreptococcales > JAAYPU01 > JAKSCF01. Next base: position 860 of record JANQMT010000067.1, on the reverse strand, counting down.
AGAAAATATTAAAGTTGATGGAAGGATTAAATTTTTTGATGGGTTAAGTTATAGATTTATAAACGTTGATTACCCTGATATTAACGTAACGCTTTTAGCAGGACATATTTTATATTCCGGCAATATCGAGAAATTAATGCCAAATGAAGAGGTAACGGTGATATTGACTTTCTCAATTGAAGGTGCGGCTTCACCGGGTATATATGATATCAATAATGTGACCAGAGTATCCGATTCACAAGGCAACCAAGATGTTTCAGGGCAGACACCGTCATTAAAGATTGTAGAATTAGAAGCAAAAGGTAAGTTCAAATACAATGCATTTGAGACCATTATAAAAAGTCAAAGTTTATCTCCTAAATTAAAAGTAGATGTAAAATCTTTTATTAAGATAGCTGAAGGCGTTACCATTCAGTTTTCAAGTTTTGGGCCTTTTACGGCAAGGTTTGTTGATTCAAGCGAAACGGTACCACTTAATATACCCGTTAAAGGAGGGCAATCCATACAGTTAGTAAGCAAATCTATAACGGTTCCAACTAGTAGTTCCAGCGTTTTGCCTGTATTATTTGAAGTATTATCCAGCAGTGTTTTTGGCAAAACATTTATAGAGGGCGAGATCGATTCTATTACTGCACTCGAATCGGAGCAAGTCATACTGCTTCCTTTATTAAAGAAGTCCGAAAGGACAGCTTTTTTATCGGTAAGACTGGGTATACAATAACGTTACTATAGCGATTTTTTTTCAGCTCATCGAAAAAATACTAGAAAAATGAATACAGGTGTATGAATATTCGTTTTTTTGTGTTCATTTGGTCAGAAAATTTAGGTGGCAGATGGGCTATAAAAGTCGTGAACAAACA
>JANQMT010000060.1:0-16252 GCA_028279945.1 Clostridia bacterium | reverse complement strand
ATTAGCTAAGAACATGCAAGTCAAAATGCCGGTAACCTCAGCCGGAATCAAAGCATTTGAAGAAGTGACTTACAATGGTGTCAGCATTAATGCAACCGTGTCCTACACAGTGCCTCAAGCCATAGCAGTAGCAGAAGCAGTGGAAAGAGGACTGAAAAGAAGAGAAGCAGAAGGATTGGATAACGCTGATATTAATCCGGTATGCACCATTATGGTGGGCAGAATAGATGACTGGATGAAGCATGTCACAGCAAGAGATGGCATCATCATCGACCCGGAATGTATGGAAAATGTAGGGGTAGCCATTGTAAAGAAAGCCTATAAAATTTTCAATGAAAAAGGCTATACAACCAAGCTGTTAACAGCAGCCTACAGAAACCATCACCATTGGTCAGCCTTCATAGGCGGTGATTTACTCATGACCATACCATACAAATGGCAGAAATGGTTTAACGCATCCAATATAGAAGTGAAAGCAAGAATGGAAGAGGAAGTACCTGAAAGCTACATTGAGCAATTAAGACAAATCCCAGACTTTGTCAAAGCATATGATGGCATGGCAATGGAAGAATTCGATACATTTGGTGCCGTTAACAAGACATTGGAACAGTTTTCACAAGGCTATGATGATCTTGTAAAGATTATTCGAAAGTTTATGATTCAATATTAATTTAGATGCTATATTAGAGATAGTAGTCATGGAAGGAGAGTAGAGATGCTTATTAGATTAGGGCATGTAAAAAATGGTTATAACGAAATAACAAATATGAAGACCAAATCCCAAAATATGTTGATGGATATTGGTGTGCAAAAATTGTTAAAAGGACAAAAAGTTGATTTTTTTGATATTGAAAAGGAAACCGCATTACTTCTTTTAGATGGTAATATTATTTTTAAATGGAATACTCAAGCTGTATCTGCCATGAGAAACTCATTGTTTGATGAAAATCCTTCTGTGCTTCATGTTCCCAAAAACACAGAAGTGACTTTAGAAGCCAGCGTAGATTCAGAAGTGTTGGTTCAGAAAACAACGAATTCAAAAGAATTTGATGCCATATATTACTCTCAAGATGATTGTATCTGTGAATTCTTAGGAGATTCTGTATGGAATGATGCAGCCCGAAGACTCATCAGAACGGTTTTTGATTATAAGAATGCACCGTATTCTAACATGGTTTTGGGCGAATTAATCAATTATCCCGGAAGATGGTCCAGCTATATACCTCATGGTCATGCTCAACCGGAAGTTTATTACTATAGATTTGATCGTAAAAGTGGATTTGGAGCCGGCTTTATCGAAGATAAGGTGTTTAAGATAGAACACAATAGTGCTTTATGTATTCCGGGAGGTCCAACTCATCCTCAAGTTGCTGCACCCGGGTATGCTATGTATTATACTTGGATGATTCGGCATTTAGAGAATGATCCATGGGTGGGTAGAACTAACGATGAAAAGCATACTTGGCTATTGGAAAATAATGTGAAAATCTGGCCCGAAAATTGATGAGATCATTCATGGTTTGTTTTTTTCTTTCCCTTATAATATACATGATAAACGCCTCTTGCTAATTTAGTAAGAGGCGTTTATATTTTAAAATATTTTTATTAAGCTTATACAAAATATTCAGGATACATTTCTTTAATCTGACGTTCTACTTCTGTTTCATTATGATCGTGATGGACATTCATAATTTGAATAAGGCTCTCTTCATCACCACTCTCAATGCATTCAACAATTTTTAGATGATCCTCATAAGACTTCTCTAAATTATTGGGTAGCATCATATCCAATACTAAGACGCGGATATAATGTGCTCTTGTATTTGAAATAATATTCCAAATCATTTCGTGATTGCCATATGAAAATAAAGCGCGGTGAAAGTCATCATCACTTGTAATATATTCAATAGGGTGATTTCTCTTCAATGCAAGATTCATTTTATAAAGCTTTTCGTCAACGAGGTCTCTTATTTTAGCTTTCTCTTTGCACATATTCAAAAGAATCTCGGATTCAAGAACATGACGCATATAGGCCATTTCTTTAGCTAAGGAGAGATCTATTTTTGATACATATGTACCTCTTTGAGGATATATTTCCACCAGTAACTCATCCGATAGACGAATAAGTGCTTCTCGAATTGGTGTCCTGCTTACACCAATCTTAGTTGACAATTCAGCTTCATTAATTCTTTCACCCGGCTTTAACTCTAAAAATTTTATTGCATTTTTAAGTACATGATATACATTGACTTTATTTGTATTGTTTTGTTTCTCGCTAAGTGATTTTATCATATTTATAATCATTCCTTTCGATAGGCTTTTACATTAATGCTATATATTAATATATCACTCTTGCCTTTATGACGTCAAGTCAACCTGTAAACTCTAAAAATCAAAGGGAACAGAATATTTATATATGAGAATCAAATTAATTTTTTATAGTGTGAGCTGGTTAATTAACCATACTTCTGATGATATATAATGAAATACACTTGACATTTATATACTAATATATTAGTATATAAATATAAAATCCGATTCGGACCAAAGGGAATAAAGTGAACTCATAATTATATTTTGTAGGAGGGGTTTGTATCATGGAAAAAAAACCATATGAAGAATTATTAAATCGTGTTATTACTTCAGAAAACATCACACCCAAAAACAAGGAAGGCTTAATTGACTTTCTAAAAAATGAGCATCCAGGTGATGTTTTATTTACCAAGTGGACTTATCCACAAATTATAGAACGCGGTAAAGGCAATAAGGTGTGGGATGTTGATGGTAAACAATATATAGATTGCATTTCAGGTATGTCCAGTATGAATATTGGTCATGGTGATTCAAGGATTGCGGAAGTTTTAGATAATCAATATAAAAAGCTCAGTCACTGGTTCGATTTTCCTACACCGGAAAGAAATAAGCTTATTAAACGCTTAATTGATATTACGCCTGGTAACTTTAACAAAAAAGTACGGCTTGCTTTAAGCGGTTCAGATGCTGTGGAACAAGCAATCCGAGCTGCACGATATCATACAAAAAAAACGCATATCATTTGTTTTTATGGCGCATATCACGGTCAAAATACTGCTACAATGGGTCTTACAGGTGCAGGAAGTATGCATCGTTGGTATAATCCTGTGCCATCTGCAGACAATTGTATAGAGCGCTTCCCTTATCCATATTGTTATCGTTGTCCATACGATAAGGCGTATGGTGCTTGCGATATGCAGTGTACTAAAGCAATCGATATACTAATGAGTTCATCGCAAACAAGTTTGGGTAATCCAATGGTAAATGTTAATAATGTTGCAGCTCTTATTGTTGAGCCTATGCAGAGCTCAGCCGGTTACATTGCCCCGCCTAAGGAGTTTTTAATAGAACTTAAGAAACTATCTGAAAAATATGGCTTTTTACTTATTTTTGATGAAATTCAAACCGGTATGGGTAGAACAGGAAAAATGTTTGCAAGTGAACATACCCATGTTGTGCCGGATATTACACTGATAGGTAAAGCTTTAGGTGGAGGAATCCCTATGAGTGCGGTTGTAGCCAGAGCTGAAATCTTTGATGACCTTGCTCCCGGGCATGTTGTCAGCACCTATGCCGGTTATGCCTTGGGATGTGCAGTTTCTAACAAAGTGCTGGATATTTTCGAGGAAGACGATTTGGTAAACAAGTGCTCAGAAGTTGGAGAATACATTGCTGCAGTTGTTGAAAACTTTAAGCAAAAACATCCTATTATCGGAACATATTCACAACAAGGCGTATATCTTGGAATCGAATTAGTACGTGACAGCAAGACAAAAGAGCCTGCAAAGGAAGAGACGCTTGAACTGATTGACAATATGCGTGATGCTGGCTTGTTGGCACAATTCAACGGCTATTATAACAACAGAATATCTTTTATACCGCCCATCAATATCACCAACTCGGATGTAGATGAGATTTTTGAAATTATGGATAAGCTTGTGGGTGAAGTGGAAACAAAGTACGGTATTCTATAGGCGGACTAATATATTTAAGGAGGATGCAAATGCTAATACCAGAAAAAATGAAAGCTGCAGTGTTTGAAAGAAAAGGCGTATTAAATGTAAAAGACATACCTACGCCAAAGTTTAGAACTTCTGAGGATGTACTAATTAAAGTAAAAGCTGTCAGTATATGTGGAACAGATGTAAGAGCACTAACAGATCCGCCTGCTTTTCTGTTCACAGAAGGCATTGTAGTAGGACATGAGTTTAATGGTATCGTTGAAGCAGTAGGAGAGAACGTCACGAATGTGAAAGTTGGAGATAGTGTAGTTGTGCATCCGAATAACTGGTGTGGAAAATGTTATTACTGCAGAACCGGAAAGATCAATCTTTGTGAAAACTTTACACATATTGGTGACAAGGTGGATGGTGCTATGGCGGAATATGCTTGTGTACCTGAAAAACTGGTATACAAAATCAGTAAAGATGTTCCACCGTATATTGCCTGTCTGGCTGAACCTCTTGCATGTGTGTTAAATCCGTCTCAGGAGGTGCGTGTCCATCCGGGTGAAACGGTTGTTATCTTAGGTGCAGGCCCCATTGGACTTATATTTATGATGCTCTATAAAGCAGCAGGAGCAAAGGTTATTATGTCTGACATAATGGAAAACAGAAGAGCATTCGCATTAGAATTAGGAGCAGATTTTGTCTTTGATCCTGGTAGTCAGGATTTAGTAAAAGAAGTCAAAGACCAAACCATTATTGGTGCGGATCTTGTAATAGACGCAGTTGGTTTTTTAATGGATCAAGGAATAAAACTAGTGAGGAAAGGCGGCAATGTGATATTGTTCGGTATTAATGAAAGCGCAAAAGTAGAGATTAATCAAGCACCCATTGTTTTTAATGAGATCAATATACATGGTAAGTTTATTACCAAGGGTACTTTCCCTGATGCAATCAGAATCATTGAAAATAAAATTATTCCTATTGAAAAACTTGTAACACACCGTTTGGGGCTGGAAGACGTTAAAAAAGGTTTGGAACTGATGAAAAGCGGAGAAGGAAGCAAAGTAGTTATTGAAATGTAATTTAAAAAAACAATGTATGTCAACATTTAAGAATTAATATAAATAATGGACGGAGGTGTATTCAATGAATTTAGAAGGTAAATCTGCCATAGTAACAGGTGCCGGACAGGGAATAGGGAGAGAAATTGCATTAGCACTTGCCAAGCATGGTGCCGATGTCATGGTATGCGACCTGAATATGGAAACTGCAGAAAGTACTGCAAAGGAAGTCCAGGCAATTGGGAGAAAAGCCTTGCCATTTAAAATGGACGTTTCGAATGAAGATGATGCTGAAAAAATGGCTCAAGAAGCTCATAAATATTTTGGGAAGATCGACTTATTGTACAATAATGCAGGAACAATCAGTATGAGTTTAATAGAAGATTTAGATGTTAAAGCATGGGATAAAATATTTGCTGTAAACTGTAGAGGCGTATTTCTATGCTCTAAAGCGGTAATACCATACATGAAAAAGCAAGGAGGAGGCAGAATAATTAATACGGCTTCACAGGCAGGAAAAACAGGGTTATCACTACTAACCCATTACTGTGCTACAAAAGCTGCAGTTATATTGTTTACAAAAGGATTGGCGTTAGAACTTGCAAAAGATAATATTTTAGTGAACAGCTTTTGTCCGGGATCGGTAATGACCGATATGACCATAAAAGAATCAGAATGGGCATCTGAGATGACAGGCGAAAGCCCTGAAGATATCATCAAAGAATGGGAAAGTTGTATTCCCCTGGGAAGGTATGCATCGCCTGAAGATATTGCAAAAGTTGCTGTGTTTCTTGCTTCAGACTACAGCAGCTATATGACAGGACAAGCTATAAATGTATCAGGTGGACAGGAGATGCATTAATTGTTGAATATACTCTAAGCTTTCTTTGACATAGACAGAGGTTACCTTTAAATAACTTGATGAATGTGGTGTTAAGCTTATACATCAAGTTCAGTCTTACTTGATTTAGTGTGTACAAGATACACTAAATATATAAAAAGCAAGTTAGAGGAGGAAAATTAATGAAAAAAGGCATTATATTAGTTACAGTGGTTATCATGTTGTTGTCATTGTTGACCGGATGTGCGCCTTCAACTGAAGGTGAAACGGACCCACAGGAAAATTCTGACCCAAAACCGGTAAGTGAACTTAAGATTGGTGTTGTAAGCCAGTCCATGAAAGAGCAAGTATATCGTGATATGAAAGCAGGCGCAGAGGCAAAAGCCAATGAAGCTGGTGTTACCCTTAAATGGCAGACCTGTGATTACGATGCACAAAAGCAACTCCAGATTGTGAATAACTATATTACCCAAGGTTTTGATGTTCTTATCATCGAACCGGTAAATCCTGAAACTTCAGTACCATTGATGGAAGCGGCTCAAGCTGCAAATGTTCCGGTTGTTAATCTTGAAGCTGAGGTTAAAGGTGGTGACGGCGCTGCGGTACGTGTTACTTGTGATTTTAATGCCATTGGTAGAGCACAGATGCAAAAATTTGTTGACGATTGGGGTAGTGATGAACCGGCTAATGTGGTAATACTTGCCGGCACAAAGACTGATAACGTTGCTCAGGAAATGGTAAAAGGTTACCATGAAATATTAGATAACAATCCCCACATTACAGTGGTTCAAGAAGAATGGCACAACAACTGGGACCGTCAGTTGGCCATGAATACAATGCAAAATGTATTGGCAAGAGGCGACAAAGTTCATGGTGTTATTGGTAACAATGATGCAATGACAATTGGTGCGGTAAGAGCAGCGGAAGAAGCCAAAGTAAAGGATAGTATCTTATTCTATTCTATGGACCATGACAGAGATGCTGTTGAAGAAATGAAGGCCGGCACAAAATATAGTGATATTGACAAATCTTCTCATCTACAGGGTGAAAGATTGTTCGAATCAGCTTTTGCTATTGCTCAAGGGCAGGAACCTCTATATGATGAAGTAGTTGATGGTGTTAAGACATGGTTTACACCGTTCAGATTTTCTAGTTGGGATGACTTAAGTGTTTCCAAAGAAGTATATCCTGATATGTTTGAATAATCAATAATAAGTACATCCATAAAATTGATAAGCCGTCTTGCGGTTAATTGCAAGTCGGCTTACAATTTAGTTTTATCTTACAAGAAAGGTCGGGTATTTATATGAACCTTGTCGAATTTGATAATATATCTATTGAATTTCCGGGGGTAAGAGCCCTGAATAATGTTTCGTTTAATATAGAAAAGGGAGAGATAATGGCGCTTTGTGGCGAAAATGGTGCAGGTAAATCAACACTTGCTAAAATATTATCGGGTGTTTATTCCAATAAAGAGTATACAGGCCAAATTCGATACAATGGCCAAACCCTAAAAAATGTTTTACCAACAGATGCAGAAGCCCATGGCATATTTATGGTACATCAGGAATTGACATTAATAAGAGAAATGACGGTTGCAGAAAATATTTTTCTAAGCCATTTTCCTAAAAAACACGGTATAGTGGATGATCAGCTAATGGAAGAAAAAGCTGCAGAATATTTAAATGATTTAGGATTAAACATAAATCCAAATACAAAGGTTAAAGAACTAACCGTTGCAATGCAGCAAATGGTAGAAATCGCAAGAGCATTATCGGGCAATACAGAAATGATTATTTTTGATGAATCTACCAGTGCTTTGACCAATAAAGAGATCAAGGAATTGTTTGACATCATTAAAAACCTTAAAAAGAAGTATGTTACAGTTATTTTTGTTACACATAAATTGGATGAGATTTTTGAAATATGTGATTCGGTAACTGTTTTAAAGGATGGAGAATTAGTAAAATCAAATGTCAAGATAGATAGTGTTGTAAAAGATGATGTTATTCGAATGATGATTGGAAGAGAATTAAAGGAATTATATCCAGAAAAGCCAATATATATAAAGGATGCAGAAAAAATATTTGAAGTGAAAGACTGGAATCTTTTAGACCCTGAAAAATCGGATCGGAAGATCATAGAAGATTTTAGCTTCCATATTAAGAAAAATGAAATCGTTGGTATGTACGGACTGGTAGGAGCTGGAAGGACTGAATTGGTTAATTCGATATTTGAAGGTGTTAATAAATTTTGCAGTGGTCAGGTTTATTTAAACGACCAGCCAATTATTATAAAATCGACTTTGGATGCTGTTAATAATGGCATTGCATTAATAACAGAAGACAGAAAAGATTCTGGATTGTTTTTAAAACTTAGTGTAAGTGATAATTTATCCGTAGCCAATTTAAAGAATCTTGCAAATAATCTGGGCATCATAGAGGAAAGACGGGAAGAAGTGTTAAATGACGAAATGATTAGGATAATGGAAGTCAAGCTGAGTTCAAAGATGCAGGAGATGGATTGTTTGTCCGGTGGCAACCAACAAAAGGTATTGTTCGGAAAATGGCTGCTGACTAAGCCAAGGGTATTGATTTTGGATGAGCCTACGAAAGGTATAGATGTTGGAACAAAAGCAGAGATTTACAAAATACTTCGGAAGTTGGCTGAACAGGGAATCGCTGTTTTAATTGTCAGCTCTGAATTGCCGGAAGTAATAGGTGTCTCTGATAGAGTGATTGTTGTTCGTGAGGGAAAGAACGCGGGAGAGTTGATAGGCGATTCTGTAAGTGAAGAAGCATTATTGAATAAGGCAATGGGGAGGATGTAAAAATGGAGAATTTAGAACAAAGAAAAATCATCGACAATACAATGAACCCTTCTTTTAATAAAGTATCCAGCGCGAAACTGGAACAAGGAAAAAGGATTGTCCTGACAAAATATATGTCACTGATCGCTTTAATAATCGTTTTGATTGCATCAGCAATTTTGAGTCCGGCTTTCTTAAAACCGGTTAATGTTTTAAATGTAATTCGTCAGATTGTCCCTAATGGTATAGTAGCTTGTGGTATGACCATAGTCATATTGACTTCAGGGATAGATTTATCGGTAGGGAGCTTGTTCGCGCTTACAGGTGTTTCCATATCTCTTATGCTGCCTCTAATGCCTTGGCCGATAGCCGTTGTTTTATTACTTGGCTCGGCGGTTATAGTAGGTGTATTGGTTGGTCTCACCATCACAAAGCTGAATGTTCCGCCTTTTATTATTACCTTGGCAGGTTTTGCTGCGTATAGAGGCATCGCAATGGCCATGACAGGTGCCAGTAACATATACATCAGCGATAAAAGCTTTTCCACCATATTGGGCTCAGGACAAGTTAAGGCAGTTTATGTTTACATTGTTTTAGCAGTTTTTTTAGCTTATTCTGTTTATCGTTTTATAAAAATGACTGGGTCTGAAACAAAAGATACAAAAAGAATAGTCAAATTAGCACTAAAGTTTGCGGGAGCCGGGTATTTAGCTTATCTGGTCAATGATACCGGCTACCTCAACGTACAGATTGTATATTATGTTGCCGTACTTTTACTAACAATGTTTATATTAAATAAGACCGTATGGGGAAGGCAAATATATGCTGTAGGCGGTAACTATAAAGCGGCAAGAATGGCGGGTATCAATGCTGATCTGACGCTAATCAAAGTATATGTTTATATGACTGTTCTTGGTGCATTGGCAGGTATTCTCATTGCGGCAAAACTACAGTCCGGTGTTCCTTCAATTGGAGTAGGCGGAGAATTTGATGCCATCACAGCCGTTGTTATCGGCGGTACAAGTTTAATGGGTGGTGTTGGTAAACTCTCAGGCACCATTATTGGTGTTCTGTTAATAGGGGTACTGAACAACCTGCTTTCTTTATTAAGTGTATCGGCAGATTACCAGAATATACTTAAAGGAGCCATTATACTGTTTGCTGTAGTGATTGATACAAAATTTAAAAAGAAGTGATGAATCACAAAATTGTAGATAAGAATCAATAACCAGAAAGGAGTCACAATGCATGAATAGTACAATGCTTGAGTACATCAAAGGTTTGAAGCCGGAAACTCATCTAGATGGAAGAGAATTGGTAAAGGAAGGCATTTCAATAGGGCGAACTATTAAAGCGGGTAAAAGCCGATTTATCCGAGAGAGTAAATATTCTAATTTCTTAGAGTATAAAAAGGAATGTACAGTTAAAGGGAAAATTTACTTTAATATGTTGTTAGGATTGGCTACTCTTGAGGAACAAGTTGAGGCAATTAAAGAAGTATATGAATTTTATAAAAGAACCGGATTAGAAGTTCATACGATACAAACCATTCCAAGCGGCCTTGTTGCTTTACCAAAGGCATATAGAGATAAAGCTCCGTCTACAACAAGCTATTTAATGGATGGCTATGAGGACTATAAAGTGCAAGTGGAAGCGGCACCCATAGAAGTGACCTTTAATGACTACCATTTAGCTTCGCCCAATGGTTTGGAAACAACGATTCATGCAATTAGAACAGGTTCATTTATAATCGGAGAGTTTTCTCAAATTATTTGGGGATATCCGGGCTTTGATGATGATGTAAAGCGTTTCTCAGATATGGTGAAATCACTTGGAATTATTGCCTCTAAAAGTGACGAAATGTTTGTTGTAAAGACCTATCTGGATGATGGATTTGCCGGATATTTTATGGATTGTGCATCCTATGTAGGGTACGCTTTGTTAGAACACTATATTTGCACCAAGCTTTGTGGAGCAAGATATATGATTGCTTATGGCGGATTATTAAGTGAAAATGATACAAGAGCAGCCATTGCAATGGCATTACATGAACTGATATCTACAGAGGACCAGCCTGCCCTGCATTACATTAACAGCTCAACCAATATGCAATGGGATCATGATATTCACGGGAATTATGGTATTAGTGTACAAGAATTGTTATTTACAATTTTAGTAGAAAGAAAATATAAGATGGGGCTTGGCGTTAATCCGGTTTCCATTACTGAGAAAATTAAAGTCCCAACTTTACAGGAGCTTTTTGATATTCTTGCTGCAGGGAAGCGAGCAGAAGAAATTGCTGATGAATGGGAAGTATTTATGGATTTTACGCGTCTGGAAGAGATGCGGGATGTCATGGTTGAGCAAGGGAAGCAATTTTTTGATAATGCGATAGCAGGATTTAGGGAAGCCGGTATTGACGTGGAAGACCCACTGGAAATGATTTTAACATTAAGAAAATTTAATCCGGTTAAATTTGAGCAGGCATTTCACTCAACATCATTTAATTCTAAGATGAATGAAATTAAGCCTTTCTACCCAACTGTACTTGGAAGACAAACCGTCGAAATGAAAAATGAAATTATAGAAGAATTGAAAGAAGCTGGTTTAGAAGGTCCTCTAAAAGGCAAAAAAATAGTGGTAGCATCTGGTGATGCGCATACTTATGGACTAATTCTGGTAGAAAGTGTATTATCAGATATGGGGGCAACAGTAGTCAATGGCGGTGTGGATGTAGATGCTGTTGATATATTGGATTTGGCTGATGAAGAAGACACAAGATTTGTTGGAATCAGCTGTCACAACGGCCAAGCACTTGATTATGGAAGACAACTGGTACAGCTGGCTAAAGACAGAGGAAAAGAATATTGGATTTTTATGGGTGGAAAATTAAATGCTATTCTACCTGGGCATTCAGAACCTACAGAAATAGGTCATATGCTGAAAGCGTTAGGGATATATGCAGAAAATGATATAAAGGCAACCGTATCCCAAATGAGCATGTTAGCTCAATAATTTTATATTTAAACTAAAGGAGGAATTATATTATGAAACTGGAACACATTGCATTGTGGACAAGAGAGTTAGAGGTGATGAGAGAGTTTTATGTAAAGTATTTTAATGGAAAGCCCGGACCTAAATATACTACCGAGCATGAGTTTTCATCATTGTTTGAATCCTATTTTCTTACATTTGAGTCAGGCTCAAGACTTGAGATAATGCAGATGGCTGATATTCCGGGTAGCCCTACTTCTGTGATGAAGGAACAGATTGGGTTAACCCATATTGCATTTTCTGTCAACCACATTAATGAAGTAGAAGCATTGACGGATAAGTTAAGGAGCGATGGTTTTTCTGTTGTAAAAGAACCTCATTATACAGGAGATGGTTATTATGAAAGCTGTGTATTGGATCCGGATGGCAATATTGTTGAAATAGTCGTAGCACCTGAATAACAATGAGAAAAGTATATTATTGTAATACTTAGAGAACAACCACTAAAAATAGTTCATAGAGAAAAATGGAGAGGAAACATTATGGCGCTGATTATGGGCATAGATACAGGCGGTACCTATACAGATGGCGTTATTGTTGATCCAACATGCAAGCGAGTATTATGCAAAGCCAAGACATTTACTACAAAACACGATCTAATGGCAGGAATAAGCAAATGCATGGATCAACTCAACGATAGAGATGTTAAAAAAGTAGGCCTGGTATGCTTATCAACAACTTTGGCAACCAACGCTATTGTAGAAGGGCGGGGTGGGAAGGCTGGACTGTTGATTATTGGAAAAGAACCTGAAGATAAATTACCTGTAGAATCGTGGCAGTTATTACGTGGAAAGCTTGATATTAAAGGAAATGTTAAAGAAGATCTTCAAGAAGATGAAATATATGAAGCAATCGAGAATTTGAGAGATAAGGTGGATGCAGTAGCGATTTCAGGTTATGCAAGTGTTCGTAATTCAACACATGAATTAAAAGTCAAACAAATGGTCCATGAACAATTAGATATTCCGGTGGTATGTGCACACGAATTGACTTCTTCATTAGGTTTTCATCATAGAACAGTTACTGCAGCACTCAATGCTAAGCTAATACCAATTATTCGTGAATTGATCAATGCCACAAAAGATGTTCTTCGAAAAAACAATATAGAGGTGCCAATTATGATGGTTAAAGGTGATGGCAGTTTAATGCAAGAATCCTCTGCCATTGATAAACCCATTGAGACAATTCTTTCAGGGCCTGCGGCAAGCATTAAAGGTGGAATTTTTTTAACCAATCAAGAGGAAGCTTTAATTCTGGACATGGGCGGAACCACAACGGATATTGCTCATGTTGAATCAGGACGCGTTAAAATAAAGGAAAAAGGAGCAAGTGTTGGAGGCTGGCTGACACGGGTAAAAGCAGCAGAAATATCTACATTTGGAATTGGAGGCGACAGCTACTTGCACTTCAACACGGATGGCAAGCTTAAAATTGGTCCTCAAAGAGTACAGCCTTTATGTGTAGCAGGAAAAAATGACCCAAAGCTCATAAATGAACTCAAAACAATTAGAAAAGATGAAAAATATGAGTTGTTCTCTGATCAAGAAATTGACTGTTTTTCGATTAACAAAAAACCTAAAAAAGGTGAATTAAACAGGCTGGATGAGAAAATTCTTCAGCTTTTAGAGGATGGCCCTCACAGCCTGTTTTACTTGGCCAGATCGTTGGAAAAAGATGCTGAAGCATTGGAACTGTCACGATTAGTCAGTGAAAATATACTTACAAGAATATCTATGACGCCGACGGATATTTTACATGCGTTGGGTAGATTTAAGTTGTGGGATGAAAAAATATCCCTGGTGGCAGTTGAAATCTTAGCGGATAGAATGGGAAAAACGATTTCTGAACTCCTTGAGATGGCAGTATCACAGATTACAAATCAGTTAACCATAGCATGTCTTCAAAGCATTACTAACTTTGAAGAGCAAAGTTTTAATTTAAAAAATAATGATGCAGCAATGTATCTCATTAATAAAGCCGGAAAATTAGAAACACCTGATCTTCTAATGACACAATTTATAGTCAGCAAACCCATTGTTGCCATTGGAGCACCGGTAAATGCTTGGGTGCCTCAGGTTTGTAAAATGCTTAATACAAAATTAATGATACCGGAACATGCAGAAGTGGCAAATGCTATTGGTGCTGCAGTTGGACAGATAATGGAAACAGCGGATGTTTTAATAAGACCGGATCGTAAGCATAAGAAATATATTTTACATGCTCCCTGGGGACGAGACGTTTTTGATACATTGAATGATGCAATGGATTATGCAGTTCCGGCAATAAAGAAATATGTTGCGGATTTAATGATGCATGCTGGAAGTGAACAGTTTGATATTGTAGAAAGCCATGAAGATATATTTGTAGATATTATTGGTACAAACAAAAAAACTTATGTGGAAACCAGAATAAAAGCGACAGGAATTGGCAGCCCAATGTGGATCCAAAATAAGTAAATGATACGTATCAGTTGGTGATTATGATGAATGTTACTATAAAAATAAAATATATGGGAAGATATGCAAAAAAAACAGGTGTACGCATAGAGGAGCTAAAAGTTAATGAAAATATAGAAGAAGCATATCAGTACCTTGTAAAATACTTTAAGGAAAAATATGATTTTGATCCGCCTTATATCTTAATGGTGAATAATATGCACATTATTGGTGCTATTAAGAATAATATTCCTTTAAAAAACGGAGATGTATTTAAACTTTTATCATTTATATCAGGTGGATAACAAAGCATTGTATAAAATATTAATTTTATTGTAGACATAACGTCTTCTTAGGTAATGTACACGTAGAAAGGAGTATTATGATGAAAGGCTATACAGGAAATATTTTGCATGTCAACCTTACGACAGGTAAATTTGAAATAGAGCACCCGGATGAGAGTTTCTACCGAACCTATATAGGTGGGAGCTGTATGGGGGCCTATTATGTCATGAAAGGTATGAAAAAGGGTTTAGATGCACTGGCACCTGAAAGTGTATTAGTATTTTCTTTAGGGCCTATTTGTGGTTCAACCATTAGTGGTGCTGCACGTCATTCTATTACTGCAAAGTCTCCGCAGACCGGTGGAATTATGGCAAGTGAAGCTGGCGGTTATTGGGCACCTGAGCTCAAATGGGCAGGATTTGATGCCCTTGTCATAACAGGAAAATCTGATAAGCCTGTGTATCTTTGGATTCATAATGGTGAGTTTCAATTGCGGGATGCGTCTAATATCTGGGGAAAAACCACTAAGAATGCTCAGGAAATAATTAGAACCGAATTGGGTGACAAAAGAATTCGTGTGGCGCAAATAGGTGTGGCCGGAGAGACCTTATGCAACTATGCAAATGTGGTAAATGAACTGGCTCACTTCAATGGCCGTGGTGGGATAGGCGCTATAATGGGATCAAAAAACCTTAGAGCGATTGCTGTACGCGGCACTCAAAAACCGGATTTTTATAACAAGGATGGCTTATTGTCCATTGCTAAAAAGGCTGTTAAAACCATTGGCGAAGATGAAGGGCTGCAAGATTTTAAGATGAATGGGACCCACAACTGTGTTGTTGAACATATTGCTGTTGGCGGTCTTCCCACAAATAACTGGTCATCCGGTGTGTTTGAGGGAGAAAAAGAATTGACACCTGAAGCATGGAATAAGGCAGTTATAAAGCCCGGTACCTGTTATGCTTGTGCCCAAAGTTGTAAACGTCATGTAGATGGCAGTAAAACAAATGAGATCGATCCATCCTATGGCGGCCCCGAATATGAAACAGTAGGAATGTGCGGATCCAATATAGGGATATCGGATAAAATAGCCATTTGTAAGATTAACGAAATCAGTGCCAAATACGCTTTTGACACCATTTCTTTTGGTGCAACGGTAAGCTTTGCTATGGAGTGCTTTGAAAAGGGTATTTTAAGTTTAGACGATACAGGGGGATTAGACTTATACTTTGGTAATATCGATGCTGTTTTAGAGTTAGCAGAGCAAACAGGCAAAGGAGAGGGGTTTGGCAAGTTAGTGGCAGAGGGTTCTGCTTTTCTATCAAGGCGAATAGGTAAGGGCAGTGAAAAGTATCTCATTACAGTTAAAGACAAAGAACTTCCTGCACACATGCCCCAGACAAAAGCCGGAGTAGGACTTGCATATGCACTGGTTCCCTTCGGTGCAGATCATGTTTCAATTGAAATGGATCCGGCTATAGGAGCACTGCCGTTATCTTCTCACATGAAAGCTTTAGGCTTTGATAGAGCAGAGGATCCGGCTGAAATGAACTTAGAAAAATCCAAGTTGTTTTGGAGAACTCAGTGTGCCTACAGCTTGATGGATACAGCATCGGTTTGTATATTGGCGTTTGGATTTGGAATGGCAAATGATTTGGATGACTTAGTAGAAGCCATCAACCATGCGACGGGCTGGAAAACCAATTTTTACGAGCTTATGATGGTGGGGGAGCGGAGGCTTCAGCTTATGCGAGCTTTTAACGCACGAGAAGGCTTTATAAATGCTG
>JANQMT010000053.1:0-44964 GCA_028279945.1 Clostridia bacterium | reverse complement strand
GATTGACTATTCTGTTATAAAAACTGCGCTGTGTGTTGCCTATGGTAATACTTGGACTAATATGCTTCAACCATTCTGGGCCATAGCGCTTCTTGGTATCACAGGCTTAAAAGCAAGAGATATATTAGGATATTCAATCAGTATTATGTTATTGAGCGGGCTGGTATTTATCCTAGGCGTACTTTTCCTTCCGGTTTAAAAATCATAATTCAAAAGAAGGTGAATATGAATGGCTGAATTATATCAAAGGTTTAATATTTTAGAAGCTACCATCTCAGACGTGCATCAAGCTATGAAAACTCGCGAAATAACATGCAAACAGCTTGTAATGGCTTATCTAGACAGAATACATAAATATGATAAAAAGGGACCTTCTTTAAATGCAGTGATTACAATAAATCCTAAAGCTATCGATGAAGCAAATGAACTAGATAAAAAGTTGATTCAAAGTGGGTTTACCGGACCATTACATGGTATTCCTGTATTGCTAAAAGATAATGTCGATACCAAAGATATGGAAACAACAGCAGGTTCCTTAAGTTTGGAAGGCGTTATACCTCATGACGATGCTTTTATTACCAAACGTTTAAGACAGGCGGGAGCAATAATTCTTGCCAAAGTTAATTTACATGAATTTGCCGTTTGGGGAGAAACCATTAGCTCCAAATTAGGTCAAACTCTGAATCCTTATGATTTAACGCGATCTCCAGGAGGATCCAGTGGCGGAACCGGTGCCGGAATAACAGCTAATTATGGATTGGTTGGCATAGGTACTGATACCATCAATTCTATTAGATCACCTGCTTCGGCATGTAACTTAGTAGGTTTTAGACCTACTATTGGGTTAGTCAGTAGAGATGGAATCGTTCCGTATTCTTTAACTCAAGATACTGCCGGACCTATTGCCCGTACCGTTGAAGATGCAGTAAAAGTTTTAGATGCCATATCAGGATATGATCCCTCCGATCCTGCCACTGCTTGGTCAATAGGAAAAAAAAGTGACTCCTATACACAATTTTTAAAAGCAGATGGTTTAAAAGGAAAAAGGATTGGAGTTTTAAACAGTTTTTTTGGCAAAGATGAAGTGCATTTAGAGGTCAACGGAGTTATTAATAAAGCTCTGGAAGATATGCAAAGCCAAGGTGCTTCTATAATAGAGATTGAGGAGTATATCGATGCAGATCAATTGGTCAAAGAAATTAGTGTACATTTATATGATTTAAAGAGGGATCTGGATATTTATTTAAGGGATTTAGGAAAGCTTTCAATGGTTAACTCACTGAGTGATGTTATTAAATCTGGAAAATACCATAAGGGAATAGAAGATAATATTAAAACTGCGGAAAAACTTGAAACGGATACGCCGGAATATAACGAAAGACTCATAAAAAGAATACGGCTTAGAGATCAAGTCACACATATTATGGCAAAATATAATATTGATGTGATCATCTATCCACATCAAAAATGCCCTGTCGTAAAAGTTGGGGAAACTCAGATTCAAAGAAATGGTGTTTTAGGCTCTGTAACAGGTTTTCCGGCATGTGTGGTTTCTGCAGGATTTACAAGATCTACAAAGGATGCACCTATTGGCGTTCCTGTTGGATTAGAAATTCTAGCTAGAGAATGGGATGAACCCAGCATAATTGAAATTGCATATGGATTTGAGCAGACTACTCACCATAGAAAACCACCGGTTAGTGTCCCGGCAATAGAGTACTAAGAATATTTAGAAACGCTTCATTATTCTTGAGTAACTCTTTTGAAAACCCATTACAGTCTATTAATGAGCCGCTGTACCAGCGGCTCATTTGTTTTTATTTCCTTTAGCTTATTTCTTAAAGTTGAGCGTGTTTTTAAATTGGTTCCATGTAAAAATACCACTCAATAGAAGTAAAACAACAAATGAAATAATTCCCAATAAACCGGATAAGATCATATTGTAAGTAAAACCAATAGATATTAAAAACGCATTACTCAATTTAACAATAGCAAGCATCCATACAAAAGATATACAAGGTTTTATTAGTATCCTAAAATAATCAATTCGAATGTATTCTAATTTATTTAAAATAGCAAAATTCCTCAATGAAATCATAATCACACTTATTAAAAAACCGGCAATATACCCATACACCCCAATTTGAGGATCAGGAATTAATAAGTATATACAAGCAACGGTTATGACTATTTCTATTAAGATACTGGTTAATACTTTTCTTTGCAGACCAAGACCATTTAGGATTGCAAATTGAATGAAATGAAGATATTGAAAGGTGCATCCTAAACCCATCCAAAATAACAGGTCCCCTGCTTCCGGAGACTTAAAGAAGACATCACATAGTTCATGAGGAAATGAAATGCATAAAACCGTCGCTAATAAGCCAATGGACCATGCAATGGTTAGAGAGTCATTACACTTCTTATTTAACGCACCATAATTCTTTTTAACATGTGACTTTGTTATTGCAGGTACAAGCGTAATCGTAAGTGCATATATAACAATTCCAGGAAATATGATAAGAGGTGTCACCATCCCCGTCAGCTTTCCAAACACAGCTAAAGCTTCAGACGCATTATACCCTGCCATCCTCAATTGAGAGGGCACCAATACAGCACTAATCATATCCATGATGGTTGCTAACGCACCTGCAAAGGACAGCGGTACCGCAAGGCGAATTATCTTACTTATAATGGATAAACTGCTGTCTGTCCTTTTGTCTTCGTAATAGCACAGTCTTTTGCGGTTATAAGCAAAATTTAATAAAAATAAGCTAACCAATTCTCCTAATGTCATTGAAAGCATTGCACCTGCACAAACAAATTCAATACCATAAGGAAGGGTCAACTTTGTAATAATGATTAAAACAGCAAGCCTTATAATTTTTTCCAGCACATCTATTAATGCGGGCAGCTTGATATCTTGCAAGCCATAAAAGTATCCTTTAAAGATTGCAGCTATGGAGATAAAAAACACAGACGGCACGCAAACCATAATGGGTAAAATCGTTCTCTCATCTTTTAACAGCTGAGTGGCAATCCACTCGGCATTTAACATAATAACGGAGCAAAGCAGCAAGCTCCATAGACTAATCATCACCAAACTTACTTTTATTGTTTTCTGCACAGCTTTAATATTATTTTTTGCTTTACTTTCTGCAACCAGCTTAGATATAGCTGTTATGACACCACCGGATACTAGCGTAATCAACAGCATATATAATGGCAGAACCAGTTGATAAACGCCCATACCTTCAGCACTAATATTTCGTGAAAAAAATATTCGAAAGCCAAAGGCCAATATACCTACAAACAGGTTGGAAACAGCCAGCACAACCGCGCCTTGAATATATGTTAACTTATTCAAGTTTTACCTCCTCTCAGCCGGTATCTTTAAGTGTAATGGGATAACCCACTCTGTTTATATGTATATTGGGATGGACCATGAATTATTATATAGATAAGCTATTGATTACAATTTATTTGATCCAATGTTTTACCCCATCAAAAAAGTCGGGCACGCCGCCCGACTCTACAATTTTACTCACCAATATTCTAATTTAAAGCAAATCAATAAGCCATTTTTTTAACACACTTTGGACCAACTTGAGCAATATAACAGCAACAACAATCAATAACAGGGTACGCCATTCATAGCCGTGGAGAATAATGACCAAGGACACACCTACGGCCGGAGGGTGTTCCGTATTGATAATGGTCATTAAAAAAATGGTGATACCTACTGAAATAGCTCCAAATATGTTGACCAATATGTTCTGCTGTATGGAAGCTTCTATGATGTTTAATAAAAATAAAAATGTTTTACCAACAACTATTCCCGTAATATAGCCCCCTATTACCCGCCTTGGTATACTTGCTGATTGTTGGGGCATGGCAAAAAGTATAAAAGTTGTTGCCCCCAAAGCCGAAATAATGACAAAATCTATAAAAGAATCCAGCCATAAAAGGACAAAAGCCAACACCACACTGGCAAGTATGCTCTGTGCCGCATACCTTAACTTATTATCTTTAAATTTTTCATCCAATAAATACAACTTTATTTTTTTTCCTGCGTCTTCTAGTTCCGATATTTTTGAATTATCCATTACAATCCCTTTTTTCATAGTTTCATCAATAAATCAACGTTTCCTCTGAATGTCCAAACAAAAAAATTATAATATTCTATATTATAACAAATTATTTTCCATTATGCACGGAACAAATACAATCCTTGCTTTTTTTCTTATTTCAATTGATTTTTACCAAATAGTTTTCAAAATACTTAAGAAGCCGTTTCCACTCGGTTTCGCCCCCTGTTCTTAGCACGATACAAGGCTTCATCAGCTCTCTGAATGACATCTTCAATACTATCACCTTTGTTATACGAAGATACGCCAAAGCTGGCTGTAGTCGTCCCTACGGGAAGAAAATTATGGATTTCAATGGACATTCTTATCTTTTCAGATAACTGCATCGCCTCGCCTAAGTCAGTGCAAGGGCAAACAATCATAAATTCTTCACCTCCCCATCTACCGACAACATAAGGCCAGTTAATATTTTTAATAAAAATTTTTCCTATTTCTTTTAATACAATATCTCCTGTTTTATGACCATATTCATCATTGATGGATTTGAACTTATCGATATCCAGCAGGATAATAGAGAATGTTAATTTTTTTTCCAATGCCTCGTGGTATGCGATGTTTAACACATCGTTTAACTTTCTTCTGTTAAATATACCCGTTAGAGGGTCTTTCAAAGATGCATCTTTAAGATATCCATTCATTTCTTCAATCTGATTGTTCTTTCTACTCAACTCTAAGTTATTTCTTTCTATTATTTTTTGATTTATAAAATGCCTCAAGAAATTTTTATAATTAATAACAGAGATTACCCATGCAATCATACAGTTTACAATGGAATCTTCCACATAGCTTGTATAAAAATAATATGAATGGTATAAAGGAAAAAAATAAATAATAAAAGCATTGCCAATCAAATAAACAGCAAAGCTTTCAAGGGGATTAAGATAAAAAATAACAGCCAGCCCATATATGACCGCAATGAAAATAGTGGATAGATGATAAGGGGTATTTTCCACAACAAATGAACGATAAACCGCTATAAGTATGCCAAAAATTACAATGCTTAAGACAAACACTTGATGCAGCATTTTATTCTTTTTAGACCTTAGATATAAGCCTATGAAAAAATAAGTCAACATTACAAAAGCAGAGAAATAGTGTATTTTTTGAATGATAGTTCCGGGTTCTCGAATAAAAAATCCATAAAAAGCTTGTTCAACAGCCAAAAAACCGGATAATATCAATATTCTAATATTATTTTGAATCACTTTATACTCTAAGAATTCTTGTTTATAATCACCATACGAAAAGTACTGTATTAACTTTTCAATATATTTCATGATAAAATACCTCATAGGATTACTTTGTTTCAAAAAAATATTGGCATAAATTCAATATACTTTTAAGTTATTTTATCATATAAATGATCCATTCACTAATGCAAAACGGGATAAATCAGGTATTTTTGCATCAGGTATCAACCTGTACGACTTCTGTTGCAAAATTAAATCCGACATTCACATTCAAGCAGATGTCGGATTTAATATAGTAGGAAGGTTGTTACCTTTGTCTATTAACGCTTATTTGATGTTATGATCCATCGCTTTTTCCAGAATGTCTAATCCATTGTTCAATTGTTCATCCGTAAGTACCAGAGGCATTAAGAACCTGATTGAGTTCTCTCTAAGGCCGGCTTCTTGTACAATCAAGCCATTTTGCAGACATTCAGCTATGATTGCTTGGTTTTCTTCAGCCGCCGGTTCTTTTGTTTCTCTGTCTTTGACAAACTCTATTCCAAGCATGGCACCAAGACCTCTGGTATCTCCAAGCATTTGATATTTTGCTTTCCACTTTTCAAATCTAGCCGTACAAATTTCATTGATTTCCATAGCTCGTCCTGCCAGATTGTCTCTTTCGTATATTTCTATTGCTTTTAGAGCAGATGCTGCAGCAACCGGGTTGCCGCCATACGTGCCCCCTACAGCCCCGGGTTGTAGGGCATCCATAATTTCTTTTCTTGCCGTAACCGCACTGATGGGCATTCCTGCAGCAATTGATTTCGCACTTGTTATGATATCCGGTGCCGCGCCTGCTTCAGCCCAGTATTCACTTGCAAACATTCTTCCGGTCCTACAAAAACCACATTGCACCTCGTCGGCGACTAACAGGATGCCATTTTCATCACAAATTTTTCTTAGTTCTTTCACATATTCAATTGGAATGGGAATAAAACCGCCTTCACCCACTACCGGCTCAATCACAATAGCCGCCGCATCTTCCGCCGGTACAGTATCTTTAAAGAACATACGAAGCTTTTCAATATAATAGTTTAAGCCTTCTTCTTCTGTCATGCTCTTTGGTCGTCTATAGATATATGGTAATTCACATTTATGACTGGATCCCGGCAAAACACCTAATCCGGATTTGTATGGTCTTACTTTAGATGTCATTGCTAAAGTAAAATATGTTCTTCCATGGAATCCATTTGTAAAGGTTACGATTTCATTTCTTTTTGTAAAAGATCTTGCCGCTTTAACGGCATTCTCTAAGCACTCCGAACCACTGTTAACAAAGAAAGTTTGTTTTTCATCGCCTTTAACAGGCACAATGCGATTCATTTTTTCAGCTAAATCAATATATGGCTTATACGTAATAACATTGATTTGTGTATGGAAGAATTTTTCAACCTGCTCTTTTACTGCTTTCACAACTTCCGGATGAGAGTACCCAATATTAGGTACACCAATACCGCCTACCCAATCCATAAAAATATTGCCATCAAGGTCTTCCACCATTGCGCCTTCACCTCTATTGATAACAGCAGGTGTATCTGTTCCTACTGCAGAGGGAATTACTTTTTTTCTTTTGTCAAGAACTTCTTTGGACTTAGGTCCCGGTAACTCTGTTTTGATTTGAACTAATTCATTTCTTAGCATTTTTATTCCTCCTAGTTTATTTTATATTTATACGCTTTATAGGTATCTATAGTTGGACTGCTGCCTTTTCTCAGGTGCTTTTATCCCCCGCCTGACAAGGGAAATACACTGATTTCATCCCCATGTTTTACATAAGTGTAATCATATTTATTTAGGCTGACAACATTCCCATTGAGCTTAACAAACAAGTAATTTCCTGAATGTGCCACTACTTCTCGGTTGTCTTTTACCATCTTGAGTAATTGTTTTATCGTTAATGAGGCACTATTCAAGTTAAGTTTTTTTCCATTAACGCTTATCATTTACATCACCTTCTCAATAAACTTATTTTCTTTCATCTCATTCATATAAACATCAAGGCCTAATTCTTTAATCTTCTCCTCTGAGGGAACACCGTTTTTGTCCCATCCTCTTAAGGCGTAATAATCATCTAAAGCTTTTTCAAATTCATCTCTTGGAATGACAACTTCTTTTCTATCGAAAAATCCATCCGGCAGCTCTAACGGATCTTCAAACATTCGAGGTGGTAGGGTATCTTCTTTTCTGGAAAAGCCCTCACGTAGATTAAATAATCTGATTAAATTCCAGATTCTTTCCCCTGCTTTTAGATAATCTTTTTCACTTAATTCAATGCCTGTAGAAGCTGAAATTGCCTGCAGCATATCTTCCGTATGAAAGGGCAAGAAATCACATAGCAGTACTGAAAACGCAGCTGCTCTTTCATCTTGGACATCCTTAACATAAGGCGGCTTATCCTCAAAAGAAAAGGTTTTAAGTATTCCATTAATCTCAGGCTTTACCGCCCAACATCTTTGATGACATGCTCCTCTGTCTGCTGTTGCATAAGCTAAAGCTTGCCCCCAAGAAGTTCTTGGCTCATATCCGGCCATTTCAAGTCCTTTAACATGAATTGCAAATTGCTCTGTCCCTTGACCAATCTTTTCTGCCGCTGCTTTAACACCATCTGCCATCAATTCCCCAAGCGCGCCTCTTCTATAACACATATCTTCAATCAGTTTTAATTGTCCTTCTGCATCCCCAAATTCCGGTGCATGATCCAACAATCCTTTTTCTTTACATTCCATAGCAAAGCCTACAACAACACCGGCCGACATGGTATCCATGCCAAGCTCATTACATAACAGACAAGCTTTGGATACATCTACAATGTCTTTTAATCCATTATTACTGCCAAGCAATGCAACACTTTCATATTCTATTTTAACTTCTTCATTTTCTATCTTAATCACCTGACCACAGTTAATTGAGCAACTATAGCAAGTTGCATTTCGCTTCTTATAGGTACTCATATGCTCCCCTGACAATTTCCCTCCATCGTCAATAAAGCCTTGCTTAAAGTTTCTTGTAGGCAGATATCCTCTTTCATTCATTGGTGCGATTAAGTTGGCACTGCCCATGTCATATCTGACTTTAAGCACTTCATTTTCTTTCATAACATTAAGGGTTGCCTGTCTGGCTTCTTTCATCTTATCTTTATTGATATGCTCATACTTTTGTGTGCCTTTTATCGCTAAAGCTTTTAGATTCTTTGATCCCATTACGGCGCCTACGCCTGTTCTACCTGCAATACCGGCTCTGGTCTTATCTTCGTCTTTATCCATCATAATGGCTGCCAGCTTAGACAGGCTCTCTCCGGCAGGTCCGATACATGCCACCTTAGCCTTTTCATCTGTTTCTTCTCTTACCATATCAACGGTTTTACTCACTGTATTTCCGTAAATGTGTTCTGCGTCTCTCAGTTCTATTTTCCCATCATTTATCCAAAGGTATTTCGGCCTGTCGCATTGTCCTTTAACCATAATGACATGATAACCGGCTTTAACCATTTCATTTCCAAAGTGACCACCCACATGTGAATCCGTATAGGTGCCTGTTAATGGCGATTTGCTGACCACTACCATTCGGCCTGATGTAGGGAATCCTGTTCCTGTAATGGGTCCGGTTAAAAATATTAAAGGATTTTCCGGTGATAAAGGGTCTTCTCCGCCATTCAGATTCTTATATAGTAAATATGCACCCAGTCCTTTTCCACCTATAAATGATTTTATGACCGATGGATCAATCATAAATTCTTTTGTTTCTTCCGTTGTTAGATTGATTTCTAACATTTTTCCATACATCCATATCACACCTTTCACAAATAATCAGCAATATAACTGCGTATTTTTACTAAATCGTTGATTTTCTTTTTTAAAAAACATTCATTCACTTATACATATCGCAAAATGTGTGCCAATTTGAAACCCCTGTATTGATGCCATTTTTGTTTCTGATATTTATTATTTTGATAATAAAAAGCCCACATTTTATGTATTTTTACAAACAAACATTCAAATTTCAAAAAAAAGAATCATTATCAAAATGATATGATATTATCATTTTGATAATGATTCTTATGGTTTTTATTGCTCTAACAACCTTTTTATAAATTATATTTCTTTAATTTTCTGTACAGCGTGGCAATCCCAATGCCTAATTTTTGTGCTATGATTATTTTAGCATCACCGTCATCTCCATATATTTTGATAGCTTTTCTGATGAACCTTTCTTCCATTTTTTCTAAATTTAAATCTTCAAATTCATGATTTAAAGAAACATTTTTTAATTTGCCCGGTAATAATTCAGTGTTGATTTGGCCCTTGTCTCCCATAACATTGATCATATATTCTATTGTATTTTGAAGCTCCCTTACATTGCCCTTCCAATAATAATTTTCAAAGTAAGTCCAAACTTCATCCTCTACATTTGCAATATTTTTATTCAATTCCTCTGAATATTTTTTCATAAAATAGATGGATAGTAACCGAATATCTTTTTTTCTATCTCTAAGGGGAGGGATTTGCAAAGGTATTACATTTAATCTGTAATAAAGGTCTTCTCTAAATGTATGATCCTTTATCATCTCTTCTAAATTTTTATTGGTGGCTGCCACAACCCTGACATCTACCTTAATGGTTTCATTGGACCCAAGAGGTATGATCTCTTTCTGCTCCAAAGCTCTTAAGAATTTTACTTGGATATTCAAAGGCATATCTCCTATTTCATCCAAAAAAAGAGTCCCTCTGTCGGCTAACTCAAACTTCCCTATTTTGCCTTTTGGATCTGCACCGGTAAAAGCACCTTTTACATAGCCAAACAGTTCACTTTCCAACAAATTATCCGGAATTGCGCCACAATTGATGACGACAAAAGATTCATTTTTCCTTTCACTTTCTTCATGCAAAGCTCTGGCAAACAATTCTTTACCGGTGCCGCTTTCTCCGTTAATCAATACGGTGGACGAAGTAGATGCAACCATTTTGACTTTTTCTTTAACCTTTTGAATTTGCGGAGATATTCCCAATATTTTATCCAGCCCCGTATTGCCTTTTACCGCAGTTAAAGCCAAAACATTTTCTTTTATTTGTTTAGCATCTCTAAAAATGAAAATCTTATAATAGTCGCCAATGTTGATATTATGATAATTTCCCGCTAAGTCATATATTTTATCATTGATCTTTAAACTGTACTCCAGATAATTCAATATCTGATTGCCGGTTTCTTTTAATTCTATATGCTCTATTATAAAATCATCTAAATCCATTTTTAGTATTTCTTTAGCCTTTGAGTTCATTTTAGAGATATGATAATGTTCGTCAAAGACCAAAACACCCTCTTCAATTTTGTCTATGATACTATTGAAGAGTTCAATAATCACTAAATTTCTCTCGTTTTCAATGGTTTCCAGAACCTTTGATGATATCAAATCAGAAATATGGTCGAGAAATTCATCAAAAATATTGAAGTTATTCAATATATGTTGTTTTTGTTTTTCCGTAAAACAAACAAAGCCGATTACCCCAATCACTTCATTCTCAATTTTTATGGGTGTACTCATTTCAAATATTTCTTTACATTGATTTCTTTTAGGACACGCCATACACAACTCGTGTTTGCCGGGGTTCTCAATAATTTGTTTTTCCCCTGTTACGATTACCCTTTTATTAACAAAGGCTTCATTGGATATATTGACATTGACTTCTCCGTCATACCTACCGGTACCGGCAATTCTGTTTAATTTATTATCAAGTATCTCAATGTCGACTTTTAAGACTTGTGATAAAACATTCGCATACTTAGTAATGGTATCATTCATTTTTCTTAATATATCTTCCATTATCATCACCAGCTGTTTTATATTTTATTGTTTATTATAGCATATTTTTAATGTTATATTAGAACATATTCCGGATACAGCATTGACATTATTCGCATTGAATAGTATTTCTCGCCATACTTCTTACAATCTCTTAAAGTGCCTTCATACTTAAACTCTGCTTTTTCATAGAGATTGATCGCCACTTTATTTTCTTCAAATACATCTAACCACAGCCTGTGACATCCAAGCTCTTCAAAACAAAGCTTTTTAATGAGCTCCAATGCTTTTCTTCCATATCCTTTACCTTTTTCTTTAATTGTAATTCTTGTTAACTCGATACTCTCATGTTCATTCTTTATACTTTCTAAAAGTATATAGCCTATGATATTTTGTGATGCTTTATGAATTATAAGTAAATGCAGCCAATCATCCGATTCAATGGTTTCAATATGCTGTTCTTTAGTCCATTGATATACGAATCCGTTATTTGATTTATCTCCCTCAATAGTCATGACCCGGTCTAAGTCCTTTATTTCTGTTAAACAAAATATTATATCCTCTTGTTCTATTACACCCTTCCTCATGAACATCCCCTTCATATCTTTTCAATGCTTTATTCTAACTATTTATATACAATGAAAATTTTCTTTCCAAATCTTAATGAATACCCTCTACCATTGTTAGTCGTCAATAGCATTTGTTACTGAAATTCCATTTTCCAACTAAAATGCTCTTTATCCTCATTTTTCTCATAGGATAAAATAGCATCAAATTTATTGCCCTTCTTACTGGTTAGGCCTCTGCCTAATACACGTCCGTGTTCCAATAAGTTAACCACTGTATCTTTGGTTATCTTGACTCTTAAGGAAGCCAGAAATTTATCGTTTTTCCAAATAATAAATTTACAGCCGCCTCGCCAATTACTGCATCCAAAACCTTTTTGTCCTTCAATAACATCACTTCCGCATACAGGACATTTGCCTAAAGACTCTATTACTTTATCCTTTTCATTGGATTCTATAGTGTTGATGACATGAAATGCATCTTTTTTTATTCTATCAACGGATTCTTCTATAAAAATATATATTGTATTTAAAAAATCATCCTTAAGATATTTTCCTTTTCCAATCTCAGACAGCGTTTTTTCAAGCTTCCCTGTGTACTCAAGGTCAAACAGCTCTTTAATGGGAAAGCACTCTACCATTCGTCTCCCCATGTCTGTTACAAATAATGATTTGCCTTTGGTCCCAATATAACCCACACTCTTTAGCTTATTAATGGTTTCTGCTCTAGTGGCAGGTGTACCGATGCTGAACCCACTAAGAATAGCATCTATCATTTCATCGCTGTTGTCATCTTTGTATTTCTTTCCGCAAGTTTCCATAACTCTTAATAATGTTTTTTCAGTATGTCTTTTAGGGGGTTTCGTTCCTTTGGTATCGATTTTAGATTTTTTTAGAGTAACGGCATCTCCTATGTTTACATTGGGTAGTACTTTATCTTTGGATTGGATATTTTCAACCTTTTTCCATCCTTTTATTAACTGCACTCTGCCTTTTGAAATAAATTGCCCCTCTATTCCTTGAAATTCCGTTACAATACCTGCTTCCTCATGCTCAGCAACAGGCATGAACTGCATAACAAATCGGTTTTTAACCGCATCATATATCACTTGCTCATCTGGTGATAAATTTTTAGGTAATATATAGGTTGGAATAATAGCACTGTGACTTTCTACCTTTTTATTATCAAAAACTCTTTTAGAATCCGTAAACACCACTTCATTTTCATAAGGCAATCCCTTCTTAACCACATCCAGTACTCTTTTTGCTTTTGACGTTAAAGTCTCCTCCAAGGCCATACTGGCTGTTCTTGGATATGTAATCATTTTCTTTTCGTATAAACCTTGTGCCACTTTTAACACCTTGTCAGAGGTCCAGCCTTTTTGTTTACTTGTAACATACCCTTGCAAGTTGGATAAATTAAAAAGACTGGGGGGATATTCTTTTTTCTTTTCCGCTTGCTTATGGGTAATCTTTCCCTTTTGACCTTTTATGGCTTGTACTATTTTTTCCAAAGAGGCTTTTTCCGTAAACTTTTCTTCTTTACCTTTTACATATGCGGCTTCAAATTCCAACTCTTCTTGTGTCTTAAAAAAGCCCGTCAGCTTATGAAATTCTTCAGAAACGAAATTCTCTATTTCTTTATCTCTATCGTAAACAATTTTTAAGGTAGGCAGTAACACTCTACCAATATTCAGAGCCTTTCCCGCACCTCTTTGGTACTTAAGGGTTGCTACCGAAGTAAGATTAATACCTATGGCCCAATCTGCCCATTGCCTGCTGATCCCCGCATCCCTTAAAGGCTGCATTTCTTTATTGGAAATGCGGTTTTTTAGTCCGTTTTTAACTTCATCGGCCGTCCATTCGTTAAGCAATAATCTGTCCACATCTTTCTCAACCTTAAGGTATTCTAATATAATATCCCCAATAATTTGCCCTTCTCTATCATAGTCACAAGCTGAGATTACACCATCTACATCTTCTCTCTCAATTAATGATTTTATAGTATTCATCTGCTTTTCTGCCCCTGGGTCTGTTTGGCTTCTATTCATGGGATCAACTTTAATTTTATATAAAAACTCGGTTGGAATAAAAGGATAATTTTCGAGTCTCCAACCGGTCATTTTTTCATCGTACTCTTTAGAATCCAATAATTCTAATAAGTGTCCAAAAGCCCATGTCACAATATAAGATGGTCCTTCAAAGTAACCATCTTTTTTTGATTTTGAACTTACCGCTTCTGCTATATTTCTTGCAACTGAAGGTTTTTCAGCAATAATTACTTTTAACATGCTATAAATTTCTCCAAACATTTAGATTATGCTTATTATATCATATATCCACCATTGCCTTTAAACCAAAAATGATTATCCAAAATTAGTTTTGTAATGTTATGATTATTTAATATTGTATTCTCCTGCATCTATATGTTCTTGTTTTATGATACTATATTGGTATAGATGAGCTGTTTAATTTCTTCTTACAGCTGACTTACTTATTTATTTTACTAAAAAAGTATACTTAAATAGCTTTGTACATATAGCTATAAGTAGGGACAAATTATGGCAGCATTACTAGAAAGAGGTGTCAATTTTGAAAAATCAAACCAATGGTGAAGTATCTATAGAGGAAATGGCCGAAATCATAAATAACTATATTCAACAAAACCCTAATGATCAATACCAAATTAGTATTGGTACTGATTCACAAAGCACAAACTTAACAAAAGTAGTTATTGCAGTATCCGTTCACATAATTGGAAAGGGTGGTATATTCTTTAGTGATGAAAAAATAGTGCCTAAGATGCCAAGTATACGAGAGAAAATATACTATGAGACTTCTTGGAGCTTGGATTTAGCTATTGAATTATCCCAACTATTGGCACAATATGGCATTACTCAAGAAATTGAAATTCACTCAGATATAGGCAAAAATAAGAAAGGCAAAACTTATACAATGGTTCAAGAGATTACAGGCTGGGTCAATCAAGCAGGATTTCGCTGCGTCATTAAGCCCAATTCATATACAGCATCCTGCATTGCCGATAAATTATCTAAATAAAGTCTACATATTCATTGACACTTTCCTCGCCGCGCAATATGCGAAGGGCTCCAAGAGCAAGTGATTCCAATTCATTTTCACCGGGTACAATTTCTATTGGCGCAATAAAACCAACGTATTCCGTTATCCTTTGAGTCAGCATTTTTGAATATGCCAAGCCCCCTGTCAAAATAATAGCATCAATGTTTCCTTTAAGTACGGGGGATAATTCGCCTATTCCTTTTACAATTTGATAGGCTTGAGCTTCAAATATGAGTTTAGCCTTTTCATTCCCATCGGATATCATTTTTTCAACTTCTCTTAAATCATGGGTACCTAGATGCGCCTTTATGCCTCCCATTCCTCTTAATTTTTTAAGCATTTCTTTTTTGTTGTACTCTCCACTGTAGCACAAATCTACTATATAAAGCAGAGGAATACTGCCTGAACGTTCCGGTGAAAATGGTCCTGCATCATCGGTTATGACGTCTACAATTCGCCCTTTTTCATGAGCGCTTACAGATATTCCACCGCCCATATGTGCCACAACAAAATTCATCTCATCATAACGTTTGCCATGAGATTCAGCAACCTTTCGAGCTGTTGCCTTACTGTTAAGAACATGGCAAAAACTTTGTCTGACAATCTCCGGTATGCCCGTTACCTTTGCCACTTCTTTAAGCTCGTCGGAAGAAACTGCATCATATATATAAGCAGGTATTTGTAGCGGCTCTGCAATGGACGCTGCAATCAATGCACCTAAATTAGAAGCATGTGGTCGGATTGGGCCTTTAATAATTCTATCCTTCATACATTGATTGACAAGATATCCACCGGCATGAACCGGTGGCAGCATGCCCCCTCTGCCAACAACAGCAGATAATATGGATACGTCATAGCCATGATTTTTAAGAACTTCAATCACTATATTTTTTCTCATCTCAAATTGTTCTTCAACTTTACTGTACTTTTCAATCTCTTCAACAGAATGATCCAACGTTTCACGGAATAACTCTTTTTCATTTTCATATAAAGCAATTTTTGTGGAAGTTGACCCTGGATTAATAGCTAAAATCATATGGTTCATTTTTATACTCCTTTCACCTCTTTTTGTTTTCTTTTACCAAAGGCTAGTATTACCCCTAATGCTAAGGATAACATTGCCGCAAATAAAACTCTGTATTCAGAAGGAAGAAGAAAAGTAATGGTATGAGCAGGTATCCAAAAAAATGGTATGGTTTTAATTAACACAAATGATACAAAACCATTCCAATCCATTTCTGATACTACATCTGTAACCGCAATATTTCTTCTTCCATTATATCGTAAATCAATATAAGTATCTGTATACCGATGAAATGCCATAAAAACAGGTGCAAAAGTAAGATTCATAATACAGCTAACGAAAAACGCTATGGCAAATTTTGATTCTCCTCCCGGAAGATAACCATTGGAAATCCCACTTTTTACCCCAGCTAAAAATATTTGAAACATCAATGTAATAAAGATACCCAAAAAACCCCATATTAACGTTCTATAAAGCACTCCTTTAGGAATAATCCAACATTTTGAACTTATCCTTACAGCAACCCATTCTCCCATAGTGGCCAGAATACTAAATTTAATAAAAGCTGCTATATAAGGATGTGCATTTGTAAAAAGGATGAACGATTCATGTGTTGAAGGATTTATCACAATCATTGCCACAATACCAAGTGCCAATGCCCATAAAACATCTCCTTTTTTCATATGCCCCACCTCTTTTTATGAATATCAATCTATACCAATAGCCTATACTATAGGTTACGCCATTCTATTTTTCTAAAAAGTGCCTACCAACTTCCAAAGCTTTTAAATTGATATCAATGAATTTTTCTTTTACATTTTCTCTAATGATGCTCTCCCAGTTGATATCGTTCAACCCCATTGATTGGATAATGGTTCCTAATAATATAACATTCATGACCTTTGTATTGCCAAGATTTCCAGCCTGCTTTGCTGCATCTACAACTGTTGTTTTTACTTTGCTTGACAGCTCTTCAATAACGTCATTTGGATAATCAACTTTTCCTGAGAGAATGGGTGCCGAGTTGATTTCATAATCATTGACAATAACGCTTCCATTAGGTTTTAAATATTCAAGCCACCTTAGAGCTTCCATCTTCTCGAAAGAAACCAGTATATCTGCTCCTCCAATTTCAATGACAGGCGACTCCACTTTGGTTCCATATCTGACTTGAGAAGAAACTGCCCCGCCTCTTTGAGCCATACCATGTATTTCACTCATTTTCACATCATATCCTGCATCCATGAGACCGGTTGATAAAAGTTTACTGGCAAGTATCGTTCCTTGCCCGCCTACACCAACTAATAAAATGCTTTTTGTCATGCTATACTTCCACCTTTCCAATAGCTTTTACCGGGCAAACTTGAAGACATATTTCACAGCCTACACATTGGTCCATGTTGATACAGGACTTTTTCGCTGCTTTATCAAAGGACAAAGCCGGACAACCGGTTCTGATGCAGGCTCTACAGCCAACACATTCTTCATTGATAACGACACATTTATTTTTAAATGCATCCTTAAATTCTTCCGTATCTTGGTTGGAGAATTTCTTCAAAACACAAGGCCACCTGGTAATAATGACAGAAGGTTCATCAAGACTCATCGCCCAATCCAGCGCATTTTTGACTGCTTTAATATCATTTGGATTGATGGTTACAACGTGCTGAATACCACAAGCTCTTACCAGTCCTTCAATGTCTATTTCAATGGTTTCCGCACCTTGTAATGTATATC
Source organism: Clostridia bacterium (assembly GCA_028279945.1). GTDB lineage: Bacteria > Bacillota > Clostridia > Peptostreptococcales > JAAYPU01 > JAKSCF01. Next base: position 27,379 of record JANQMT010000053.1, on the reverse strand, counting down.
CGGTCCCCGGATTTTCCTGATGCCCTGTCATGCCGGTGATTCTATTATCCAGTATGACATTTATGGTATTGCTTTTATTATAGGTAACATCTAAAAGAGAGTTGACACCGGTATGAAAAAATGTAGAATCTCCAATAACGGATACCACCCTCATGGGTGAGCTTTCTTTCATATTAAAAATCTGCTGTGCTCCGTGACCCATGCTGATGCTTCCACCCATACATATACTAACATCCATTGCATTGTACGGCTCCGCAAATCCTAATGTATAACAACCAATATCTCCTGATACCATTACATTTTTTCTCTTCCCAAGTTCGTAGAAAAAACCTCTATGAGGACAGCCGGCACAAAGGGTTGGCGGCCTTGGAGCAACTTTATCCTTATCATACTCAATGACTGAGTTTGTTTCGCCATATACAGCCTTTCTAATCACATCGGGCGTCATTTCGCCATAAGATGGAAAAAGGTTCTTGCCATAACAATCGAAGCCCAAAATTCTTACCTGTTCTTCGATATAGGGATCATTCTCCTCAATGACATAGATTTTTTCTACTTCATTAGCGAATTCTTTAATTTTCTCAATTGGAAGTGGATTTGTAAATCCTATTTTTAAATAAGATGCAGCGTTGCCAAAAACCTCTTTGGCAAAACGATATGCTGTTCCTGAAGCAATTACACCAATTTTTCTGTCATTCCATTCAATGTAATTCATGTTGGTATGGTTAGAGAAGTCCAATAGTTTTTGAAGCCTTTCTTCCAGTTTTACTCTCATTCCTCTAGCAAAAGTCGGAACCGCCAAATTCTTTTTGAGATCTTTTACATATTCCTTGATTTCAACTTCTTCTCGGTCCTTACACGCTACAATACCCTTTGAATGACATATCCTGGTTGTAACTCTTATTAGGACGGGTGTATCAAAAGCTTCACTGACTTTAAAAGCTTCCTCAATCATGTCTTTTGATTCTTGGCTGTCAGCGGGCTCAAACATTGGAATTTTAGCAAACTTTGCATAATTTCGATTATCTTGTTCATTCTGAGATGAATGCTGGCCCGGTTCATCGGCCGTTACTAAAACCATCCCTCCATTAACCCCTGTATAAGAAAATGTAAATAATGGATCTGCTGCAACATTGACACCCACATGCTTCATTGAGGCCATTGACCTTGCGCCGGCAAATGATGCGCCAATTACAGCTTCTAAGGCTACCTTTTCGTTAGGTGCCCATTCTGCCAATATATGGTCTTGATAGGTTGCAATATTTTCCAATATTTCGCTGCTTGGAGTTCCCGGATATGCTGAAGCAAATTTTACACCTGCTTCATATGCGCCACGGGCAATGGCTTCATTTCCTGTCATTAATTTCTTCATGTTTTCCACTCCTTTACTATTTTCGAAATATTAATGAACTATGTTGATCGCACAGCTGCCGAAGACAATACTAACGATAAATATTTTTCCTCTGCTGAAGCGCCTCTTGATGTAAGAACAATAGGCACCTTAGCCCCCACAATGCACCCGGCCATTTTGGCACCGCCTGTATATATCATACTTTTGCTCAAGATATTGCCTGCGCTGATATCTGGTGTTATTAAAATATCTGCATCACAAGCTACAGGACTGTTAAAGCCTTTAATTTTTGCAGATTCAGGACTCATAGCAAGATCAAATGAGAGGGGCCCGTCAACCATACAGCTGCCTAATTCACCGGCCTGGCACATTTTTTTAAGGGCATCCGCATCTACTGTTTCAGGCATTTTTTTATTAACAGTTTCCACAGCTGCCAAAATTGCAACCTTAGGCTTCTCATAACCCAAAGAAATAAATAGTTCTACGGCATTTTTAACCATAAGCTTTTTTTGCTCCAAGGAAGGATATGTAATCATGCCCCCATCTGTAACAGCAATCAATTTATGATAGGTCGGAACTTCCAGAATTGCCACATGAGACATGGTGCTGTCGGTACGAATACCTGTTTCGTTATCTACCACAGCTTTGAGTAATGTTCCGGTTTGCAGCTTACCCTTCATTAAAAAGTCACCTTTTTTTTCACGTATACATTGTACTGCCAAAAAAGCTGCTTGCGCATCATCCGACGCTTCAATAATTAAGCTTTTATCTATACCGTAGCCCAGACCCATACACATTTGGTATATTTTTTCCCTTTTTCCTACAAGTAAAAAATCTATGATGCCTTTTTGTTCTGCTTCCAACACCGCTTCAAGCGTATACGCATCATGTGCGGCTGCAACCACTACTCTTTTTCGTTTTATTGAGCTTACCTTCTTGATCAATTCTTCAAAATTTCTAAATTCCATATCGCCTCATACTCCTTTAAATAACTTTATGCCACCACCTGAATTGCTTCAACATTATGGACAATCATGCATCATGCACGATACATGATTATAGTATATCAAATATTCTGAAAAGTCAAGATGTGTAGTCCCTTCAATAAGGGACGGTTCTTTTTGTTTGAACGTCCCAATTAAAGGAAGAGACGATTGATTTATTTGAAAGTCTACACAAAAAAACCTTCCTAAATTTAAAGAAGGTTTTTTATTAAGATTATATTTTCCCTTGACAATTTATTACTCTCTTTATTTATCTAACTTGTAACTGCTCTCGCATCTTTTGAAATATGTATTTTACCAATTTTTCTTCAGATTGATAATCCAATCCCTGAAATTGTACACCAATGTTATACAGTTTCCTTCCTGCCTGCTTTTTTTCAATTACTCGAACAGCTTTGCCAATATAATCCGTATCAAAATACTCATCTAAAATAATGCAAAAAATTTCTTTACCATATTCAACAGGCTCTTGTAATACCACACCTAGTCCGCCAGCACTTATATCATAAGTATAACCTTTAATCCATTTTGGAGATTTATAGGTTTTCTTTAACTCGTCTGGCTTTATGTCACCAATATCATTTTTTTCCTCTATAACATAAACTTGAACATCTAACATTATTGGTATTCTTACATATCGCCTCCTCTGAATCACTTCATAATCAATAGGCTTATTAATTTTAATCAATGGTATCTGGTCATCTGTAACAATTGAATCTACCTCTGTCATAAATTTATAATACTTATTTCCATCACCACAATACATGACTTTGATAGTATCACCCGGTGTTAACACAAAATGGCCCTTTGTTCCCATTGGATAACTGATATATATACTTTCTTCACCTTCATCTTGTACCGTACTTGCACCCATTTTCAATTCATCTTCTGCATATACTTCTATTTTTCTGTTTAATTTAAAATCTATCATCTTACCACCCTCTCTATCCAAAAACTTTGATTAACCGATTATAAAGTAATATTACTAGATTGACCACTGTATTTGTTTTCCCTACTCCACCTTTTCCGCTAGCCACACAGTATATTTTTATTTCTTTCCTTTTTAATAATTTTTAATAATAATACTCTGTAAGAACTAATACGAATGAAAATAATACCAGTAATGCTAATACAACTCCAATAACTTTATTACTTTTCATTTTTTATTTTCCTTTACCTTATTTTTTATCACTCACTCCTTTTAAGAAAGATATTGTCATCATAATACCAGCTCTATGTGAGGTTCTTGTGAAGCGCCAAAAAAATTTTTTTAAAAAAGGGGACGGTTCTTTTTGTTTGAAAGGCTACACAAAAAAAATTCTTATTGAAAGAAGGTTTTTTTATTAAGATTATATTTTCCCTAGACAATTTATAATTAAAAAATGTATCTATTATATAGGTAATTATTGTTATAGAAAAAGCTCTCTTTTTATCTAACCTTTAACTGCTTTCGCATCTTTTGAAATATGTATTTTACCAATTTTTCTTCAGCTTGATAATCCAAGCCCAGAAATTGTACGCCAACGGTATACAGTTTCTTTCCGCCTTGCATTTTTTCAGTTACTCGAACAACTCTACCGGTATAGCCCCTATCAAAATACTCATCTAAAATAATACAAATAATTTTTTTACCATATTCAACAGGCTCTTGCATTACCACCCCTATTCCTCCAGCACTTATATCGCAAGCATAACCTTTCATCCACCTTTTAGATTTGTAGCTTTTCTTTAGCTCATTTGATTTCATATTATCAATCTTTGTTTTCTCATGCATAATAGCAAATTCAACATCTAACACTATTGGTATTCTTACATATTCCCTCTTCTGAACCACTTCATAATCACTGGGTTTATTGATTTTAATGAGTGGTGTAAGGTCATCTGTAACAATTGAATCTACCTCTGCCATAAATTCATAAAACTTATTTTCATCACCACAATATGTGATTTTTATTATGTCACCCGGCGTTAACGCAACATGACCTTTTGGCCCCATTGGATAACTGATAAATATACTTTCTTCACCTGCATCCTTTACCGTACTTGCACCCATTTTCAATTCATTTTCTGCGTATACTTCTATTTTTCTGTTTAATTTAAAGTCTATCATTTTACCTCCCTCTACCCAAAAACTTTGATTAATCGATTATAAACTTGAGACATCGTACATAATTTTATTTCTTGATTATTGGTTCCAATCATCTTATCATTTATCGCCATGAGGCATTTAGAAGCAATAGAATCAGGGTATTCCTGAATCAAAGGCTTTCTATCCATAACTGCGTTTTTCACTCTCATATCATCCAATATATATCCTAAGTACTCTAATTTTATGTTCAAAAACTTTTCTACCGTATTTTTTAGTCTTTCATAAGTAAATAACGCTGTTTCCTTATTAGATACTTGATTTACAATGACATTAATCTTTCTATCTAAATTCAATTCAGAAATCACCTTCAACAATCCATACGCATCTGTCATTGATGTTGGTTCAGGTGTCGTCACTATCAAAATTTCTTGAGAGAAAGCTATAAATGACATAATATTCATAGAAATGCCGGCCCCTGTATCAATTAGAATTGTATCGAAATCATCTAATTTTAAAAATTCTTCAGCCAGCTTACTTCGTTGGGTTGGCTCTAACTTTGCTATTTCTGCCATTCCGGAACAGCCTGGAATAATTTGAATACCTTCAGGTCCTTCAATAATGACTTCTTTTAATGATTTGTCATTAAAAAAAACGTCAAACAAAGTAACTTCCGAATAGATATTTAAAAGAATATTTACATTTGCAGTCCCTAAATCTGCATCAACAATCAGTACCTTACGTCCTTTTTTTTGAAGTAATATTGCTAGATTGACCACGGTATTTGTTTTCCCTACTCCACCTTTTCCGCTAGCCACACAGTATATTTTTATTTCTTTGTTTTTTAATAATTTTTGTATTTTTTGTCTTCGTTTTTCCATTAAATTTCTTAGATTATGTGCTTGATCCATCATTAAATGTACCCCATAGCCCACTTCTTTTTTTCATTTTTTATTCTCCTTCTCAAGTAGGACATCCTCATCTTACTTATTCTATGTGAAGATTTTATGAAGAAAACGACAAATTTTTTGTAAATTATACAAAATATTTTCTGCTAGAAATAAATATTTTTCCCTACTTCCCTTCCAATTGTTGGATTTAAAAAACAACATCGTTTATGATAAAATGATGATGTAAATTACTACATGTAAAGAGGATAAACTTATGAAAAAGAAATTATTTAAAAGAAGTATGTTACTCTCGTTGTTAATTTTTATTTTTTCAGTTTACACTTCAAACGCACTTGCTTCTGATTGGGCGCAAAATGACATTAATACACTTATGGAATACAATATTCTTCCAGAATATTTGAATGATGACTCAAAATTCCAGCAAAAAATCACAAGAGCTGAGTTTACAGAGTTGATGGTGAAGTTGTATACACATATAAGCAATACGTCGCTGAATGCAATTTCTAAAGAAGAACCTTTTATAGACACGGATAACATCTACATAGGTGCAGCATACAATATTGGCTTAGTAAATGGCATTAACGCCAGTGAGTTTGCTCCTAATAACCCTATCACCCGACAGGAAATTGTATGTTTGATTGCAAGAGAACTACGTGTTTTAGGTATTGATACTGCAACTGATAATCAACCTGTATTCAGCGACATGAATCAAGTTGCAGCATGGGCAAAAGCTGATATCAATTACTGCCTGCAGGAAGGCATTTTAAAAGGAATTGAAAACAACCTTGTGGCGCCTTTAAACAACGCAACAAGGGAGCAAGCGATTTGTTTTGTAGAAAGGGTTAGAGCAAAGCTTTCAGAACAACCTCCAGGAACCAATGAACCACCAAGTGCAGACGAGATAACACAGTTTGAACAGGAAGTTGTCAGACTTGTTAATGTTGAAAGGGTTAATGCAGACCTTGAACCTTTAAACCATAACGTTGATCTTTCAAGTGTTGCGAGAACGAAGTCTCAAGATATGGTAGATAATAGTTATTTCAGCCACACCTCGCCTACATATGGATCGCCCTTTGATATGATGAAATCCTTTGGCATTCATTACAGCTATGCCGGAGAGAACATCGCTATGGGACAAGCCACACCTGAAGCTGTAGTGAAATCATGGATGAATTCCGATGGTCACAAAAGAAATATTTTGAGTGCTAACTTTACAGATTTAGGCGTTGGATTAGCAAAAAATAATAACGGCACACCTTACTGGACCCAAATGTTTATTTCTACCAGATAGAAAAGCTTATACTTCCTATACTTTTTTCAAGCTATACATCAAAACGTAAAAAAGCCGTATGAAAAAACGGCTTTTAAAAAGTGTACGCAGGCACACAGACTATATTTTTTTTGCCGGATACCATTAGTTCAGTAATATTAACAGGCAATCCATACAGCTGGCTGAGTAAATCAGACGTAAGAATATCTTTTACCTGACCCATTAAAACTTCATCCCAGCTTTTAATAACAACTACCTTATCTGCACACATAAAAACATGGTCGGGAAAATGTGTGGTCATAACAACTGCAAGCCCGGATTTAGCAAGCTTTTGCACCTGCTGCAAGGTACGGATTTGATTACCGAAATCCAGATTTGCAGTCGGCTCATCCATAATGAGCAACTGGGGTTTTTGGGCAAGAGCACGTGCAATAAGCACCATTTGACGTTCACCGCCACTGATTTCGGTATAGATTTTATCTTCCAGATGGCTCATTCCCACCACCGCAAGTGCCTCTTGTGCAATGCAGTGATCTTTGGCCCCCGGGGAAGAAAATAATGAAATATGTGAGGTTCTTCCCATAAGCACCACATCCCGCACCGTAAATGAAAAAGGAGGGGTGTGTGCCTGGGGCACATATCCTATTTTTTGTGCAACCATTTGTTTGGTCATTTTTTGTATATCCTTACCGTCTAATAAAACCTGTCCGCCCAAAAGATCAATGTGTCCCAATATGGATTTAAATAAAGTGGTTTTTCCAACTCCGTTAGGTCCTAAAATACAGACGATTTCACCCGGCTTTACCTTTAAAGAAACCCCCTGCACAACAATTCTCTTACCGTAGCCGCAAATCATATTTTTTAATTCCAACATCAGTACCACTCCCTTCTACCACGCAGCAGCAGAAAAATAAATACCGGTGCACCTATAATTGCAGTTAAAATGCCCAGAGGAATTTCTACCCGTAACAGATTACGGGATAAATTATCTACTAAAAGCAAATACGAAGCACCGACTAAAAAAGAGGTTGGCAGCAAATATTTGTAATTGGGACCTATGATCATTCGGCTAAAGTGTGGAATCACCAATCCCACCCATCCGATTTGTCCACTGATACTGACCACAGATGCGGTAAGGAGAGTGGAACAAGCAATGATGACCATACGGTATTTTTGAGTATCCAACCCCAAAGCCGACGCCTCTTCATCCCCAAATACCAACACATTCAGCCGCCATCTCAGAAGCATTAATACTACTGCAGAAATAACTACGGGAGGCAGAACAAAGATCAAGTCATCAAATGTCGTGTCAGAAAGACTGCCCATCAACCAAAACGTGATTTCCGGCAGCTTACTGTATGGGTCCGCCAGATATTTTGTTATGGAAACAAAAGCAGAAAACAGAGCAGAAATAACAATACCTGCCAGTACCAATACCAATGTTATGTTTTCTCTGCGCCCCACTGCTCTGCTGATTAAATAAGTCATACCCACTGCTACCAAACCACAGACAAAGGATAACAATTGTATGCCTAAAGCAGACATGGAAAGCAAAATACCCACTGCTGCTCCAAAACCCGCTCCTGCCGATGCCCCTAAAATATCCGGTGAAACCATGGGATTACGAAATACCCCTTGATAGGCCGCACCCGACATGGCAAGGGATCCGCCCACAACCAGTGCTGCCATAATTCTTGGCATACGGATTTGACTGATAACCGATGTTGTTGTGGATGAAAGCCCGCTTTCAGTTCCGAAAAACAGGGATTCTATATAAAGCATATATTCTCGGGGAGATACAGGATAACGCCCTATAAAAAGGGAGCCCACGGTTAATATAAGAAAAGCAATCATTAAAATCATCAAGATTCGCCTGTTTCTTTTTATATCTGCTCTTTGACTAAAAGATTGATTGCTCATTGCTTTTCTCCTTCCTTCAATATTTCTTTGTAAATGGGCAGCCTTTTAATATATCGCCATTTCAACTTTTTACCCTTAGGTAAGCTTTCGTAAAGATGTTTTGCAGCATTCTCCAAAAGCTCTACTAAGGATCGGTGCTCAGCAGCACTCATGTCATTCTGAGAGTAAGCAGACTTCTGTATCAGGGGCATGGCATATATAAAGGTTCCCATAGGAAGTACCCCTTTTCTTTCCATCTTTCCTGCCCATGCAAGATCTGATATCTCCCTGTTATTCAGATATTGCGGTACAGCAACCTTTAGTCCCTCCATGATATAGGCGTACCATGACAGGCCTGACTGATTTAGATTTTTATTGTACAGCTCTTTTATACGACGTTTCACCGCTCGTTTTCTCAGTATCAACGGTAAAATGCATAAGATGATCAGCAGCAAGGCAACCATCATCACCAGCATCCAAAAATGATATCTTATATTAAAAGCAGCAGTGCTTTTTGTTTCTCCTCTTGAATCATCCGCTGATATCTCTTCATCGGGCGTATATTCGATCTGAGGGATTCTCATAGGAATATCATTGAGTTCACTTTCCTCATCCGTTTCATATTCAATGGACTCACCGCTTGTGGGTGCCGTATCCCCTGTATTAATAGAAACAAGACCCGGCGTTACCTCTACAGGCACCCATCCAAGCCCGTCAAGATAGATTTCACACCATGCATGAGAATTGGTATCCTTTATATGCATCATATACCGTCCGTTTTCTGTCCATGTAGCACGTGTGTAATCTTCTATGGTGACCACATACCCTTCCACGTAACGGGTAGGAATATCGCACAAGCGAAAAATCACCGTAGCGGCTGAAGCAAAATGTGTACAATAGCCCTTCCGGTTCTCGTATAAGAAATAATCCACGTAGTCCTTTTCATCAGGGGTTTTTCCCGGTGTAAGGGTATAAGCTGCACGGCCTGAGAGATTTCCCATGACGGTTTTAATGGTTGATTCAATGTTTAAATTGTTATTAATGTGAGCAAATTCATCCACCATACGCTTGGACAGATGATCCGGCAGCCTTGTATAGGCTTCATGGACATAATCGGCATATTGCTCTTCTTTGCTGAAGTACGCCTCTAACTGCTCCGGGGTTATTTGCCCCTTTGCCAGACCAATCTCACCGAAAAGCCCTTCTCTGATTTTCTGTCTGTTGAGCAGAAAAAGGTTGTTATCATAGTTTAAAACATCATAATATGAAGCAGCATAACTGTCTTGCCTGCTTTTATCATCGGTCATAATACCCTGTTCATTAATATTCAGCTCATCAGCCGATTGATTGGTCAAATAGTAAGGCACATACTGATATTCCAATAAAGATTCATCGGTTTTTGTTACCTTTAGCAGCCTTTCTTCTGCGTGAAAAAGTTTCGAAAGCATGGCATTGTCATATTGGATCACCTCTGACGGTAAATGCCATGCCTGCAGGTCTTTGGACAATTTTTCGCCTCTCTTTGCCAGTTTCTCAGGCAGCGGCTGCCAGCCTTTTGCCGTGTAATCGCCGCCAACATACCCCTTTAGGTAAATACTGTTTCGGAGTGAATCCGCTTCAACAGTGAGCACCGTGTCGCCTTTAAATGAAAACTCATCGGTTTGTGAAAATTCACCCCCTGTAATGCCCCCTTGAGGCGGTGTCTTCTCTTCATAAGCAAAAGACATGGCTTTTTTTATGGTTTCTCCTGCCTCATTGCGCAGCGTAAAATTATTTGTAAATAACACATAATCACTTTGGCTCACCAAAAGCCAGAACACTATAATCAGTCCCCCTGCCAGCACTGCCGTCATCAGGCTTAAATTGCCTGCCTGCTTTCTCAAGGCTGCATTGCTTCGTGCATCAAAACAATGTTTACGTTTTCTTGCACCCGACTGGTTTAAAATAAACAGTGAAAAACTGCCCAGCACTAACCATACAAAAGCCGCAACAGATGGCAGGCACCCAAAAAAAAGCGTTACCTCCACAATAGGTATTATAATGAGCAGCAATAAAAATATATTGAAACGATGGACAACCGCATAACTTAAAAGCAGCATTACAGGAAATAGAAAGGCTGCAAAAAACAGAGTCATAGGTATTGTTTCATATGCAGTCACAGGATTTAAAGTCCACGGCAGCATTTTACCGCTGGATTCGGCAATGGCTTCACCTATCCATCCTATTGTCTGGTTCCATCCCCTGTACAAAACAGATTTGAAAATAACACAGATCAGACAAAACATTGCCGTTATGGCTAAAACTGCCCATCCCTTTTGACGTATCCATAAAAACACAGCTCCAAAGATTAAAGTGTAGAGCACCACAAAACCAATAACCATTCCCATGTTGTACGGCAATCTAAAGGCAGATGTCAAAGTGAATAGGATCCCCAGCCCATTGAGCAGCAGCACAATCAACAATTGTGGTGCCGCCTGCCGGATTGTTGCGTTATCTTGATTTTTAAAGAAGGAAATGGTGATCCCCATATTTTGCTTATAATCATTGGTATTCATTATACGATGCTCCTTTCACCATCTAGTACATTGGGTATGTTACCGGGTTCAAAGTATAGAATATGATGCCGGGATTTTTCCAAAAAACCCGTATGATACAATTGCTTTCCTCTGGACGCTCCTTCATAAAGGGGTACTGAAAACAAATGCTGTATGGCACTGTAGATGTCATCCTCAATGTTAATATTGATATGGTCTGTGTCCTGGTGCCGCATATCAAACCATTGGACGGTGTGCTGTATATACCGACTCTGTAAATAATATGACAAAGACAAAGCCATCTCCAGCATATGATCTACAAGAGATAAAACATCTTCTGACAAGCTTTTAACATTAAAATCTATGAAAATAGTCATGCGGTTGCAAATGGGCAGGCTGAACTCCCGCACCATAAGGTCGCCCTGCTTTAAGCTCAACTTCCAATGAATCTGCTGTAATCTGTCGCCGGGGTGATATTCTCTTATATCAAATACTTCAGAAGGATCATCACCGCTTTTATTTAAATGATAAACATCCTCAGTCTCCATTTCAGTATTCAAGCTTAGGTTGGCCATTGTTTCGTCTTCAAATATATCAGGCAGCACAATGACACTTATCTCAGTACTGTATGGATAATGACTTATATCCACTTTCTTTTGAAAAAGAGAAAATGGATCAAAAACGGCCACTGTGCTGATTGACGCATGTAATTCCCCACAATGTTCCGAGCTCAAGCAAAATTTTGTCAGCTGTGTTTTGCTTGACAAAACAGATGTCACCAACCTAACATCATTGCCATAGGGTAAATACCGGTTGGTGTAGCGTATTAAAACTTGTGCATTGATGATGGGAAGTATACCGTTGTTTACGATTTCTATGGACAACGGTATATCTTCATTTTTATTATAGGAATACCCTTCTCCTATCAGTCTTACACTGAGACAGTTCCTGCAATATAACACATACAGAAAAAGAAAAACAGGTAAAAGGAGTGCCACCATTAACAGCAAGAAAATATGATAAGCATTATTGATGATTGCTAATATAATGGTGACCAACAGCAAAATACCGTATCCCAGTTTAACACTTTTCACTTACAAACCACCCGGCTGTTGGTGATTTCCACGCCGCCAGCCTCAAGCAATATTTCTTTTAAAATATCCGATACGCTGGTTTCATTGATTTTTGCTCGGGGTTCCAATATCAGTCTGTGATTTGCCGTAGGCGAAAATATCAATTGCACATCCTCCGGAATAACAAAGTCACGCCCCTGAGAAAATGCACAAGCACGTGAAATCGCCGCCAATGCCAAAGTAGCCCTGGGACTTAAACCTAAACGAACCATTGGATGATTCCGGGTAAGGTCCACCAGTCTCACGATATAGTTCATGATCTTCTCATCCAAAAATACTTTTTCTGCTGCAGCTTGCAGCTCAATGAGAGTTGACTGATCCATGACACTTTCAATAACAGAGATACCATTGCTCTCCTTGCGGGTTCTCAGCATGTTGACTTCATCTTTCAGATCAGGATAACCGATTGTAAGCCTGATCATGAAACGGTCAATCTGAGATTCAGGAAGGGGTTGTGTACCAGCCGAACCTATGGGGTTTTGTGTTGCCATAACTATAAAAGGTTTGGGTACCTCATGGATAACCCCATCCACGGTGATGCTTCCCTCTTCCATAACCTCCAAAAGCGCTGATTGTGTTTTAGGGGAAGTACGATTGATCTCATCCGCAAGAAAAACGTTGCACATCGCTACTCCGGGCTTATATTCAAAGGTTTCTTTTGCTTTATTGTATACAGAAAATCCGGTAACATCTGCCGGCATGACATCGGGTGTAAACTGCATTCTCTTGCCTTCCAAAGACATTGCTTTGGAAAAAGCCAGAGCAAGGGTCGTTTTGCCCACCCCGGGAATATCTTCAATTAAAATATGTCCTCCTGCCAAAATGGCCATCATCACAAGTTCTATAATATCATCTTTTCCGATAATCGCTTTTTTAACTTCATTTGTAACCGCTTTAAATAGATTCATACTTTCTCCTCATTTCTTTTTTCTGCTTTTTAGCATGTAATGCTAATCCTATACCCAGTCCCAGCATTATTATGACAATACCAAAAGCGATGATTTTTCTGTTGCTTAACACGGCTTTGCCGGTACCTGCCATTACCTTATACGTATATGTACCCAGATTTTCCTCCGAACCCTCCTGTAAAACGGTACCTGTTACCGTAACCGTATATTCACCGTCTTTATCAAACCATTCACCGTCTAGGAAAAAATCATTGGATTCCAGTACAGAAAAATCTTCTTCATATATTTTTTTGCCATGGGAATTGGTTACAATGACCATACCGCCGTTTCCAAACTGTGATATAAAACGAGGTGAAGGTTCAAGATAAAACCCTTCATCAACATCTATTTGGAATTCTGTGTTAAAAACCTGCCCGGTCATATCTAAAACTTCCAGGCTGGGACATTGCTCTAAGCCTCCTGCAACCCATGTAACGGCATTTGAGCTTAAATCCAGATAACGCAGACTGCCGCTTTTCAAATCAGGAATGATCTCCAAATGATTATGACTTAAATCAAGGGTTTGCAGATTGGTAAGCCCGTTTAAATCCGGCAGAGATATCAGCCCATTATTGGATAAATTGACATGCTCCAGTGCATCCAGCTTTGCTAAAGCATTCACAGACTTTAAACGATTACCGCTGACATCCAGGTACGTAAGGGACGGCATGGAAAGGCTGTTTAACGATTCCAGCTCATTTTCCGATAATGTCAGGGATTCCAGTCTTAGAAAAACCACACGTTCCAGCTCTTTTGTGCTGCCCAAGTTCACGGATGACAGATACAGGCTTTTAATACTGTCAATATCCCCCTGTGTTATGGTATCTGCTGTTTCTTTTCCAAGGGCAGAAGCAATGGTTTCAGCTATTCTTTCAGTGGGAAATACACTGCGAATGCTTCCAAGCACTTTATCCACATCATGGTGAATCACTTCACTGATACCAAAACCACTGAAATCTACCGGTTCTTCATGGAGAACATAATTACCGCCATGTCGCACATGAAAAGTAATCATGCCATTTTCAACCATCACACCTTTAGCTATTTGCACGATATTGGATTCGGCCTGGCGTATCTCATCTCTGGCTACAACAGGTGCCGCACCATGTATCACCGTGGCATCATAACCGCCATAGTAGGTAATATCAATCTGAGTTCCGTCTGAAAACCTGTCGCCCACATTTAAGGCCACCTCCACTTTCCCGGGAAAATCACGTTTGGTCGCAAAAGAAAAAAACATGGCATCCGGATATCCGGGAAGCCCTTTAACAGCTTCCTCATCATAAATGCGAATGGCCAGAAAATAAGGTCCCGAAGCTTTAGATGAAATGTCTTCCGGACGGAAGGTATAGCTGTAGCGCAAATCACCGTCCACGGTGTGCCCTTCACGGTATTCATACACCTCGGTTATACCATCCTGGTGATTATCGATGAGGCGCTTCCATGCCACCTTGGAATCCTCATCAATGAGATATCTGTAAGGTTTTTCCTCGGTTCCCAAACCATCTATGGGCTCCGAAACCTCTCCAATGACCCTAATGGTTTGAGTTCCATACACGGATACCGCCAATACAGCCATCAAACATACATTCAGCATTATACATGCAAGTATTTTATTTCTCATTGTGTTTCCACCCCGCTTTTTGCTCTTCTGCGCCGGATATCCGTCATAATGACCGCAATGAATAAAACGATAAAAGTCACAATCAAAATCATCTTCATGGTTTTATTTTCATCCTCTTTATTCAGAGACTGCTCTGCCAATGCGGTGGTTGCCTCGGATGTATATTCCTGCTTCAAAGCAATGGCTGCCGTCAGGTCATTTTCCTCAGTCATCTTGAGCACTGTAAAAGTCCCCAAATGTGTAGTCCTAAAGGTAAAATACATCTTTCCGTCTGCTCCCAGTTCACTGTGGGAAGCAAATACTTCGTTGGTCAATTGCCCGTCACTTCCCAGATATTTCACATACAGCAAATCCTCATCATAAATTGAATAATCTTCTCCTAAACAAAGGGTTACCTCCAAATAATCGTCCTCATTCATGTGGTAAGTGAATCCACTTTTCTTTTTTAAAGCCATATTATGTTGGGCAAGAGCCTTCCTGCCTTTGGGCAGATTGAAGGTCGTATCCGTCAGACTTTCAGTCTCATCAGCCACATCAAGAGAAACCTTGGGATTCAGCAGATATCCCCTGACACGAACATTTCCGTCCGAGCTTTGGTCAGTAAAATTCATTTCGTTTAAGCTGCTGTCACCTGTTTGTACCAATGTCCCTATTTCAGTACGGGTATTGGATTTAACCGGCTCTTCTATAAGCTCTTCTTTGGTTTCCAATTCCTCTTTAGCAGCTTCTGCGGCTTTTTCTTCATCGGAGCTTGCACCATCTTTTTCGTTTTTATCGGAAAAATCGAAACGGTCTTCTTGCGCTGCTGTCTCACCGCTTTTGGAAAACATGAAAAAGCCTCCCGTATAAAGGGGAAATGAAATATATCCTGAAGCATCCACTACCGTCTGCAGATCATATTTGGAGTAGGATGCTTCTTCCAAAAGAAGCTCTGCATTATTGGGGGCTTCCCCATGAAACAAATCCCCATTACAGGAACCTAAAATATAGTTCATATCCACCAAATCACCGGGACTAAAATAACGACTTACATCCAGCTTGTAGTTAATCACCCCCGCAAAGGCACGTGTTCTGCTCATAAGAAACAGTATAATATCCTCACTTTCCGAGTAATGAATCAGCGCTTCCAATGCCTCTTGTTTTCTTGCGGCATATTTGCCCGTATACAGAGAATGCGAATCCAGGATAGCATCAATGACTGCCGGATTTGGGTTTAATTTGTAGTCCAGATAATAAGGTCCTTTCATGCTTTCCGGTGTCATACGCCACTGGGAACCGTCCACATATAAGGATGCAATCAATTTTCCTGTCACCGGACTGCGGTATTCCACCATGACTTTCATCAGTTTTGTCCCGTCATATGAGCTTTCGGTAGGCGTAAAAGTTGCCGCATAGCCTGCAATGGTATTCATGGATTTCCAAGAAGCGTGAAAATAGTCATCCAGCTTGCCCAGCAGCGTCAAAGGCTCATCAGCCGTTCCGTATCCTTTTCCTCTGTACTTAAACCTTGTATAAATATTGTCACGTGTCTCCTCATCCACCGCTCTTGCATCGGGAACAGAAGCACTTATAACCGTTTCCCCTGTGTCGGAAATCGTATATGAACCCCCTTGTGTGATCCAGAACATAATATATCCACGGTCTACCACTGCGGTGGCAGCCATATCTTCTCCGCTTATATCCACAATGGCAGCATTGGTAAAATAGTCACCCACATACATGCTCACACTTAATCTGCCCGGAAAAGCACCACGGTGAGCAAAATCAGCCGTTACCGTTCCTTCATTGTTCTGTGTACGAATTGCCAGGTCAAATGCCGCCGCAGAATCCACCTCTGTCATCCGTCTGCCTTCTGCAAAATAAGACCAGAGCACCGTATTGTTCTCATCTTTCCATAAAAAGTATCGCGACTGGCCGCTGTTTTTCAGATCATTAAAAGCTTCTCCCATTACAATAGAGGATTGTAAGCTGCTTAAGTCAACATTAAATGGCAGTTCAGAAGTTCCGGCATTGGTATATTCCTGGGCTATGGCTTCTCCTTCTTCATTGGGGTCATCCCATACTTTCTCATTATCCACCTCATCATCAGATTCATTGATAGGGATCTCATACCCTTCGGCTATTAGAAGATGATCCCCTCCATTTTCAAGGGCAAATTCAATGTGCTGATTTTTTACTCTGGTACGCAGATTGGTTTTTCCCGTTACCGTCACTGTCACACCGTCGTCAAATCCTGCATACCCGCTGACATCCAAAAGCAGAGTAGCAGGCATATAAAGAGAATCTTTCTCACCCACTTCCAGGTTCAAATACCCTTCTTCCTCCTGCCAAGCCGTTACATCCAAAGAAAGAGGCGCTTTTACAACCTTACCGATGGCTGTGGAAAACCCCAGTTCATAATCGATTTTACCGTCTACACTGTGTTTCACCCGCCAAATGGCTTCCGGTGTCTTTTCTTCCATCAAATCCAGACCAACGTGGGTAATACGGTTGTTGGTACCGCTTACAGTAATTACATAAGGGTCTGCCGCTGTGCCCGTTCCGCTTACACTGTATTCATCCGTTCCGTTATATGGATCAAATATGGTAACCGCCAAAACATTAACCGGACATAATAAAAAACAAAGCAAAATAGCGCAAGTCATTGCCAAAATATATTTTTTCTTAGAGCTGTTCAGTCCTTTCATTGTCACACTTCCATTACCCATTAACATTATTGTTTCAACTCATAAATTTTATTAAACAGTACCGCCGCTTCCGCACGGGTTAATAAATCCTGGGCGCCAAAGCTTCCATCCGAATATCCGGATATATAACCTGCTGCCTTGCAAGCACCGGGATATCCTTTCGCCCAGGAGGATATATCGGCAGCATCCGTGAAATCGTCGGTTTCAGGCGCCAGATTTAATGAACGGCTGATCAGAACCGCTGCCATTTCACGGGTTAATTCTTTATCAATACCAAACACGGTATCGGAAATCCCTTGTGTAATGCCCTCTTGAAAAGCCGTAAAAACATAATCATTCCACATGCTCTGCTTGGGTACATCTTCAAATTCCATTTTGCCTGATACAATGGTAATACCGCAGGATAGAATCAAACCTTTTAAGAATTCTCCTCTGGTAATGGCCTTATCCGGCTTAAAACGTCCTCCTACTACGGACATATAGTTTTTACCAGCCAGCAAAGATATACTGTCATATGCCCAATGTGAGTCATCCACATCAATAATTTTTGCTGCTTTATATGCCTTTGGAACAACATTGACTTCCCGCCCCTCTTGGATAGACGTTTCATTTCTAAGCTCAAAATATCCGCCATTATAAAGGGGAAATGCAAGATATCCGTCATCATCCACCGCAGCTGTCATACCGGTATCCTGATAATGTTTTCTAAAAGTTGGCTCCTGAATGATCAGGTCTTCCGGTTGGGGTTTTATGCCGTGAAAAAGGTTACGGTCGGAAGAACCTAAAAGATAATGGATACTGACCGCATCCCCCGGATTAAATTTACCGGATTGGCTTACATCAATAGTAAAAACAATGGGCCCGCTGAAATCACGCATCCTGTAGCTAAAAAACAGAGCAGAAGTCGTTGAATCCTGAACCGTTTTTAACTTTTTTAATGCGGCTTCCTTTCTTTCCGCGCCAGTGTCAATATTATTACCGTACAGATAATGGTTATCCAAAGCATATCCGGAAGTGATATATGTATCTGTGGGATCCAAGAGATAATTCATGTAATATGGGCCTTTATTGGCACCTGTAACATGTATCCAAAGACTGCCGTCAACAAAAAATGAGCCTCTGAGCCGCCCTGTATTTTCATCCCTGTCCTCACCCAAAAGAGCCGCAATATGACTTTCATCAAATGACCTTAAGTAGTCATAATCTTTATTTGAGTCTATGGTGGGATATCCTGCCAGATAATTATATCCCTTCCATGCGGCTTGCAGTTTGTAAAGCTGCATGGGTACATCGGCAAAGGATGAAATCAGTGTATAGGGGTCTTCAATAGAACCGGTGCCTTTATAGGTCCCCTCACTCATATCCGTTGTACGCATGGATTCCATAAAATAATCCCTGACCGTTTCTTGTGTATCCTTTACCCTATATTCACCATACTCTTCAGCATAGAATTCAATGGTTCCTTCCGCAACCACTGCTTTGGTTTCAATGCCCTGACCTGATATTTCCACAATGGCTGCGTTTGGAAATTCATCATTCAGCTGAATTTTTATTTTTCCCGGAACGCTGCCGTTTTCTTCACTGATCGTAATGGTAGCAGCGGCTTGTGATGCAAAAACAGGCATTGCCGTACAAAGCATAAAAACAATGATAAGCAGTGCCGTCATCCGCTGCGTAATTGATTTTGTTTTGATCATATCTCTTCATCTCCTCATCTTGACTCACGATGATGCATGAGCATTTAATTTTGTATTCCTTGAAAGCTGTATCCCATTATTGGATAAAGCTGCACATTATCTATCTCCTTCTAACGGCGCCCTCTAACAATATATCTAGTTCCTCATGGGTCAAGGCTTTGTTATAAAAAAGCTCATAAAACCTACGGGTTTCCTCTCGAATCTCCAAAGGAAAATAATCGGGATAGAGGAGATTCCCCATCCACAAAATACCGATAATTCGGTTTACCCCAGGCGGCATATCCAGCCAGTTGTATGGATAACATGGGGTTCTAAACACCCTATCGTTTTCTACCGCTGAAACCAGATGCCATGCTTCCTGCCCGTTAGAGATTATATCCAGCATATTGTCGTTGCCTTTTACAGTGCCATGGGCCATGGTGTAGGATGCAATCACCATATCAGGGTTCCATGACAGGATCTGCTCCATATTGACTGTAAGCCGGCCATCTGATTCTTCCGGAAGGGTGACCACATTTTTACCTCCTACCAGATCAATGACTTCAGAATGTGAGGAACCCCTGGGTGCTGTCTGCAGGCCTTTTGTGCCTTGAGCATAATAAACACTTAGCTGCTCATCTTCGGGGATAAGTGCCGATTGCTTTTGTGCATTGGCCAGCACCTCTTGGCTGTAGCTTGCCAAAAGCTCTGCTCTCTCGGATTGAGACAAAATATCCCCTAAAAATCGGTAGGCTTCCGGAATTCGGGTTAACGCATAATCCGCAAGGACTACAGGTATACCCATCCGTTTTTGAAGTGCTTCCGCATCTGAAATGGTCCCTTGGTCGATGTAAGTCATCATTAAAACCATATCGGGGGAGCGCAGCATAATCTCTTCACGATTGGCCGTATCGTTGCTGCCTTGCATTAATCCCAATACAGGCAGTCCTAAATATTTGGCATGAATATATGCCGCTTCTTCCTTAGCCGGTTTTAGACACCATCCCAGAAGCAGGTCGGGATTAATGGTATATAAAGCAACCACCCCCGGCTGTCCTGTTGAATATACCTTTTCAATTTTTTTAGGAATTTCTACCTGTCGCCCTGCCATATCCGTAATCAATCGAGTTTGAGACTCAGCTACATGCTTTTCTGCCTTAATTTCCCTCTGACAAGCAGCCAAACTCAGTCCTAAAATGACAGAAATTAATAAAATAGCAATTTTTTTCATCACTGCTTACATTTCCTTTCTATTGGACAACCACCATCGCTAACGTAAGAAACAGGCTGCCTGCAAAACAAATATTTTTGATTGCAGCAACCTATCCTTATACTGAATGATTTCTAAATCTGCACCAATTGGATCCAATTGGTGCAGACTTTTAAATTATATTTTTACATTATTATGCTTGATATAAATCTTTGTAAAATAGCTGCTACCTCTGTACGAGTCGCGTTTCCGGATGGATCTAAAACATTACCGTCTTTTCCTTTTATTAAACCTGTTCCCACAATCCAGTCCATAGATTCTGAAGCCCAGTCGGATATTTCATCCCCATCATTAAACTGGGATACATCGCCTTGAACACCGGTATCTACTCCCACACTATCCGCATAACGATATAACATTAGCGCAATTTGTTCACGGGTAATATTGCTTTGAGGATTAAAGTTATCACCGGTTCCTTTAACAATCTCGTTTTCCGCTGCCCACGCTACCGCATCGCCATACCAGCTGTCTTCGTCAACATCTTCAAAAGAGATATCGCCGCTTTGAGGCGCATCCTCCAGACGGTGAAGCACAGTGGCAAACATGCTGCGTGTCATAGCTTCATTGGTACCAAATTCATTTTCCGATACCCCTAGGAACAGCTCACGGGAGGTTGCAAATCCTACTGCGTCTTTGCCCCAGAAGCTGTCATCCACATCATCAAAGTTTCTGGTTTTATCTACAAGTTTTACGGTTGCAGAACCGTCTATCATAGCCAGCATTTCACTGTCTTTGAGTACGGATTTCTTGATAATTTTTTCACTGCCGTCTTCATTGACCAATACAGCTACCATACCCTGTCCTGCACCTTTAGCCGGAACACCGATCTTAATGTTACCGATGGTTTTGAGCACATCATTATTCAGCTTGATTTCAACCTTTACTTTTTCTTCGGAAACTTTTTCAACATCAATTGTAAATTCATTGCCGTCTTTTGCTACGATCTTTGATAAAATATCTTGTGATATGTCCACATTTGTGATGTCTGTTTCTAACACAAGATCAGATTTTGTCTTATCAATTATTTTTGCTAAAGCAGCTTTGCTGAGTTTTGTCCTTAATCTGTCAGCTTCACCCTTAACCTTCGGCGCGATAACGATGGCATCGGCATTCATATCTATAGACGACTCCACGGCTGAAGCAATTTCCTCATCATCCACTGAAAAATCTGCTGTACCATTTCTCGCTTCTACTTCACGTTGGATTTTAACAGAAACTCTCGACTTTTCATCGATATCCATACCTGCATCCTCTGATTTTAATAAAAAGCTGCCTCCGTGTGTCAATTCAAGTGTAATCAATCCGTCATCTACCTGAGCCGTACTTGTGGTGTAATAGCTTGAAGGCAGGTGACCGGTATTATCATAATCGTCGGAATTTATATCCGTATGAACCACTATGCCGTCACAGCTGTCCTCTACATAAGATATTTCAACCTCTGTATCATCTTTAAAATATTTAGAAACATCAATGCTTACTAAAACTTTACCTTCTATGGCGGTACGCCATTCAAAATCTACCTGTACGGAATTGGATTGTTTCTTTGAAAAATCAATATCTGTATAATACGGTTGTGCTATATTACAATGTTCAATATCCTCTCCATTGAAAACCCATTGATATCTTAGATCTTCATCCGGGTCATTATCTTCTGTCACATAGACCTTCCACCACTCAGATTCACCGGCAAGCTCATTGAGTGCCTTCCACGCAATTTTAGACTGTCGGCTGTCTGCCAAATGTGCCAAATAAGGATCGCTCTCCGTACCGGAACCGCCGTCTTTCTTTAAATCATTTTTTAATATATATCGCATCCACTTAGGGTACAATGTCAAGTCTGATGTAACTTCATCCCTAAAGTTATATTCATCTGTCAGCCCGCTGTCGGTATACCACCCAAGAACAAGATAACCATAACCACTTCTAGCAAATCCGGGATCTTCAGCCCTGTCTCCTTCTTCAACTTCTTGACTTTCAATGCTCATATTCCATCCGCCTGTGTCAGGATCTTTTCCCGTTTCAAAGGTGACGATATAGGTGTTACCGCTGGGTTCCGTTCCTGAGCCGCCGTCGCCGCCATCTATTTTGGTCCACTTAGGGTAAAGAATGATATTTTGTGAAAGCTCTGCTTCAAAATCATATTGGGAAGTCAGCGCTTTATCACTGTACCAACCTTCAAAGTTATACCCGTCCTTTACAGGATCGTCGGGCTTGGTCACTTTAAATTGGTTTTGAGCGCTTAAAATCTGTGGATAGATGGTGCCGGGATAGATTAAGTCGGCAACCTCCGGTGCAAATTCTGCCACATATTTTGTCTCTTTGTTATCGTCTTCCGGTTTCACCAGTTCAAAGTAACCGCCGTTGCGCAGGTCAAAGGTAATGTAACCCTCAGTTACCACAGCAGAGGTGTTATTTTTAAAATATATGGGTTCCATTGCCAGCATATAGTCGTTTTCAAGATTGATCCCGTGATACCATTCCTCATTGGCCGCGCCCAGCAGGTAGTTGATGTTTACCGTATCGCCTTCTGCAAAGTATCCGCTTACATCCAGTTTGTAGGTCATAGGACCGGGAAAGTCGCGGGTTTGTGTATGCAGCATGAGAACTCTATTCTCATCATCCCTTACAGCCTGTAATTTTTCAGTGGCTGCCGCCCGCCTCTCAGCATAAGTTTCAGAATTATAGAGCACATGAGCGACCAGGCCCCTAAGCCCTCCTTCTCCGTCAAACGAGAGGTTTATCACGGTATCGGAAGGATTTAACACAACTCCGTATGCCCGGGGTGACCGGAACCATCCGTCCCAATGGCAAGGGAGCAGCCTGCTGCCGTCGATGGTAATAGAAGCGTTCAGTTTTCCAGATGTATCACCCTGGTAACCGAAAACATTCCTGTCTTCAAACTTTACGCTGTAGGGTGTGTCATAGTCTTTTGTGCCTTCCGTGTCATAGCCTGCTATCAGATTCAATAGGCGGAATGTAGTGTCAATGTATGGAACACCGAATGGCAATGGCGCTGAACCGTCCTGTGTATAGAAATTTCCCAGCATGGTATAAGGCTCTTCCACCGTTCCATTTCCCTTGTAGCTAAGCTCTTGCGGAGTGGTCCCGGCATTTTGGTCAACCGCCTTTATGCTTCTACCCCCCGCATCAGTTCCGGTATATACAATAACGTAATCTCCGGCGGGAACAGAAAAATCAATTTCTTGTTTCGATTCTTGTCGCACCACCAAAGCATAGGTAGTATAGCCCTCAACATTGGAAATGCTGACAATAAAAGTATCCATAAAGCCCATTTCTGTCACTTCCAGAGTAGGCTGCGGTCCAGATTCTGTGGCAGTATAGACGTATTGTTCTTTCTCAATGCTCCACTTGGCATGGAGCGTAACAGAAGATGTCACCGTATCAATATCAAAATCCCATAACTCAGTATACACCTCGTCCTTATACCAGCCTTCAAATATAAAGCCTTGACGCGCAGGTTCAGCAGGGACAGTTATAAGGTTTCCATTGTCCACTTCTAAAGAATCAATCTCATCTGCTCCATTAGTATCAAAGATAACCTTATATTTAAGGACTACTTTTACCTTTGCAGTGGGTAAATCGGCACTTGTCGTATAACCATCAGCAGGAAGAACGGCCGTAAAGGTATATTCACCCACTGTGTTTCCGTCATAATCATCGCTCTCCCATGTAATGTCAGGTATACGCACAGCAGTTGTACCATCCTTGGTGGCAAGCAGCTCATCCGGGAAAAGAGCAGCTACATCTTCTTCGGAAGTGGCTATTGTGACTTCAGGTATATCCATTGTCACTTCATCAAAGGCAGTAATATTCCAGCCTCCCTCTGAAGCTGCGCTGATATGTCCGGTGATTTCCCCTGTTTGGATGATTTTATCCGAAAGGTTTTTCAAAGTAGGCAGCTTGCCGGTTTCAAAGCTCCATATATCGGTATCCCAGCCGTTGACCGGCCAGTTTTCAGCCAGTTTCTCCGCTGTTATATCGGCACCGTGTTTTTTACTGGGCATACGCTCATCCGCCGGTATCCCGCTAAGGTAATGACCTTTTTCTCTAACAGATAAAAATACTTTCATGCCTGAATAAGCATAATTTGTCTTCACTTCAGGTTCATAATATATACTGCCTACAACACGCCCTTGGACAGTTTCTATACCATCGGTACGTTCAGCTGTTATAGTATCGTTTAATGCCACACAGCCTCTTACAACAGATGAAGGATGATCTATTGTTCCTACAATACCCCCAACGTGGGTTTCACCCTTGACGGTCATTGTGGAGTAGCAGTCTTCTATAACGCCGTTTTCTCCTAAGGTACCACATATACCTGTGTTTCGCCAACCTTCTTCTCCTTCTACAGAACCGGTTGTATAACAATTAGAAATGGTTCCTTCACTCCAGGCTGTGGTAATTCCTTTTGCACCATTTAAAGCATTTATCTCTGCATTTACATAGCACTGATCCATTGTGCCCGCTCCAGAACCTACTAGCCCTACCGCATTATAATCCCCCGACAATGTACCCGAAAACGCGCATTTGGATATACTGCCCGAAAACATATATACAAGTCCGTATACATGCGGCCCTTTGACATTTCCGGTTATCATACAGTTTTCCAGAACCGAATCTTTAACTTCTCCTCCTAAAACCGCAATGTTAATGTTCCCAGCCTTATCCTCAGATACATCTATGTCTACATCTTGAAGATATATATTTTTAATAGTTGCTCCCTCTGCAATAGCAAATAGTCCGTAACGCTTATTCTCAATATCATCGGGAAAAGTAGACATTTCCAAGCCGGAAATAATATGATCATTCCCATCAAAAACGCCCTTAAAAGGTAAAGAAATTTCTTCTACGTGTGGATATGGATCCATTACAAATTGATTATAAAACCTTCCTATAGGCGTCCACAGTTTTCCCGACAAATTAATATCATCTGTCAACGTAATGGTTTTGCCTTCAAAAGTGTCGGCTGTCTGACCGTTTAACCCCCCCGTCATCACTGATATCCATGCCAGTCCTTCTGCTGAGCTTATTGTCACGTTTCCGTCATCGTCAGTTACAAAGCCTTCGGGCTCCACCGTTAGATCATCTGTCCAAAAAGCAGGACCTGATCGAGTACTCACATCAATAGCAGACCCTGATCGCACACCCTCACCCTCTGACGCTGCCCCAAATAAAACCATCTGCTCTTCCCCAGTGACTTCTGTAATAGTAATTTCTTGTTCTTGGGCAAATGCAGTCGGTATCATTATGCTGAACAGCATGACAAGGATCAACATAAACGATAACAAGTTTTTCATATATTGGCTTTCTTTGTTGTTCAAAAACTTCAATAGTTTTTCTCCTTTCGTTATTTCTTTATAAAATTTTTTAACTTAAAAATTTAAGAATAAAAATAACACTCCTAATCATTTAGAAGTGTTCCCCCACAGAACCAGTTCCGGGTATTTTGTTGTATTCAATTTTGCTTCATTTTGTAATCGTTCTTTTTGATTTTCTTGAAAATCAAACCCATATTTGTATTATTTTTCTAAGTCAATATTTACTCCTTGTGTTACTTTTTTAATACTAATCTCTATTTGCATTTCACCATACCCGTCATGGCCGAAAGATACATGTACATGTTACTAATTTTATTAAGAGTTATTTCTTTTAAATAATAAAAATAACACCCCTAATAATTCAAGAGTGTTCCCCCACAGAACCAATCCAATCATTTCTTTCCGTATCCATTCCACCTTAATAATACTTGATCTGTATAAATAGATTCTCTTAAATCATCACCCCCTAAGTGCCTGTATTGGTAACTTAAAGCTGTATAGCCATTCTTACCTTCATTCAAAACCTAATTGCTGTTCTGAATAACATCCGCTTATTTTTTCACTCAATTGAAAATGATTTTTATTTTCAATAACATGCTATCATTCTGATCTTAACCTTGTCAAGATTTTTTGTATTTTATTTTTAATAAATATACGCCTTAGCCAGCTTTAGGACCATCAGAAACAGATGGACTTCCATTGAATATTTTGCATAACAACAGGGCAGAATAATTTATCCTGCCCTTTAATCTTTATCCGGGGGTTTTTATATTTCTGGCTATTTCTATTGAATCATTATTAATAGATCCAATATTCTCCACCATGGTCTGTTGTAAATGTAACATAACCATTTACAACAGGTACAGTCGTATTAGTAAAAACATCAAACTGATTTTTATATGGGTGATTATCTAGATAATTGGGATCTCCATAATTATTGTCCTGTATCTGATTCCAGTCTGTGGCTTTGTGCTTTGCATAGCCATCACAGCTGCCAGATACATATGCAACAGTAACGTTACCAGACAAATCTGTTACAGGGATTTTAACTTCCATTGTCGCAGGAAACACTGTACGGCAGCCCATGTCAACAAAATTTGCAGAACCGATTTTATCAATTTTAATATCTAAATAATAAGGTTGCACGTTTAACAGATCACTCTTAATATCAGCAGCATCAAAGTCATAAGAATATGCTAAAGGATTGCTGCTGTCATTGCCCACATACTGTGCTGCTTTGCAAGCACCGGCTGTCGTAATATCGGGATTATATGCTGGATCAAAGAACTTCCAAGCAATTTTTTCAATATGATCACCAGTGGTCCCCCAAGCAGAACTATCATGATCCATATATACGGTATTAGGTGATGTTGCTTGATAAGGTGTGTTTGGTTTCCATATTTCCACTACAGTCAAAGAAGCAGCAAATGCCTGAATGCTCATGCACGCCATAACGGCTACCGCCACAAGTAAAAATGTTAATTTTTTAGATCCACGTATTTTTGTCATTAAAATCAATCCTTTCTTTTTTCACTTTTGTTTTTTTTTTGTATTTTCTCCAAATAGTTTACCTTTAGAAATATATGTGTAGAGATACCCATATGCTTTATTATCCTCTTGTCCTCATCTTGGTCAATTCCTAAGA
>JANQMT010000202.1:0-9765 GCA_028279945.1 Clostridia bacterium | reverse complement strand
TCAATATTTTCTGATATCATTTGTAGAATCATTTCTTTTTCAAAGTGGTTAATAGATTTGACATGTTTTATTTTCTTATGTTCCGCAAAGCTGAAATCTTTTACGTCATTCAACGTGATATAATCACTTTTAATGTTGAATATTATTCTTTGTATATTCTGTTCCAATTCCCTAGTATTTTGCGGCCAATCATATGCCAGCATTTTCTCCATGACTTCAGAATCTAAGATAAGGTGTTTTCGATTATACATGGTTTTATAGCGGTCAATGCTTTGTTGGATTAATTGGCGCAGGTCGTTCCTGCGTTCCTTTAAACTTGGTAAAGTAATGACATTTTGTGTGATCCTATAATACAGCTCTTCATTAAACTTTCCTTCTTCTGACAGCTTTTTTAAATCCTTGCCGGTACTAAAAATCATTCTGGCATTAACCTTTACACCTCTATTATTGCCGTAATAATCAATCTTTTTATCTCGAATAACCTCATTCAATTTTTTCTGGATATACAATGGCATCTCAGATATTTCATCAAAGAATAAAGTTCCGCCGTCTGCCAGTCTAATTTTTCCAACATTGGTTATTTTAAAGGTATGTGGGTCATATCCAAACAACTCACTTCCAAACAATTCACTGGATATTTTATTACAATACATTGTGATAAAATAGTTGTTTTGCCGGTCAGAGAAATTATGTATGGCTCTTGCCATTATGGATTTACCCACACCCTCTTCACCTTGAATTAAAACATTACTATCTTTAATTGCAATTTTTTTTGCATGATTAACAGCTTGTTTTATTTTTGTATCCGTTCCTAAAATATCATCAAAAGTAATAAATGATTTGTTTAAGGACAATTCATTAACAACGCTATTCACATCAATGATGCTTTTAAATGTAACTATAGCACCATAATACTCACCATCTACGGTTATATTGTTACATGAAACAAGTCCTTCAAAAACGTAGTCATGACGTTCATAATATATGGTTTTATTCTGAAACTGTTCTCGCGTTAATAAAAACCTATTAATGGGCCTAACATTTAATACATCCTTGATATTTTGGTTAATCACATTTCCCACATGCTTAAAATACCTTTTGAAATTATGATTATAATACATGATGATGCCTTCGCTATTAACGTAAACCAAGCCCTCATCCATGGAGTCAATGATGATTTCTCTTTGCTTTTGAATCAGTTTAACCTTATTATAATCTGTAAGATTTTGGAGCTTGCTGGAAAGTAATTCTGCCATATTTTCCAGAAAATTAATAGAATTGGTCAAGTTTTTGAAGATACTATGGGCGTTTTTATTTTCAGCAATGATTAATCCAATTGCACCGACTACCGTTTTATTAAAAAAGACCGGCACTCCAATAATCCCCATCATTTTACACTTGTCAAGTTCAGGACAATTTTGACAGTTACTAAAGTCTTTTTTGTCTTGGACAATAACCTTTTCTCCGCTTCTAATCACTTCTCCCATTACAGAATCCGGGCTTACATGAATTAAAGCGGGAATAAGATACTTTACCGTATTGCCTACTATTCTTGTATTGCTGTCGACTATAATAACGTCAATGTCTAAAACATTGGCTATTGCTGTGGCAAACTTTGAAACTGTATCTTTAATTTCATATAACATATAACCACTTCTTCTTAAATATATTTTATTCTCAGAATATTTTGTCAAAAATTGTTCTCTACTAAGAAATTATATTGTTGTGTATATACTCTGTCAACATATCAATTTGAAAATACATGGTCACAGCACCAGGGTCTAAATGCCCTACACCTTTATTGGCTTGGTAAGTGGCTCTTCCTTTTACTGCTTCCATATCTTTAGTGCTGTTCATACCTTCCTCAGCTGCTTGTGTTAATATCTCTAAGGCTTCTTTAGATGGTTTATTTTCTTCTAAAGCTGCTTTGTATGCAATAACAGCAGGGTATAATGTATCAATCATGGTTTTAAACCCGGGTTTTGCTTTTCCTCGTTCCATGATGGCATTCAAGCTGGTTTCATAAATGTCAAGCAGGACATGGTCATCAATAACTTCAACATCCTTTAGTTTTTTACTGCAAGCAATATATGCGCTCCCATATAACACGCCTGATGAACCACCAATGCTTTTCATTAAGGTCATACCAATATTTTTAAAGAGATCACTTAGCCCCATTTGTTTAAAAGCTTCTTCTTGATCAATAATTTTCTGAAAGCCCATATTCATATTAGCCCAGTGATCTCCATCCCCGGTGATGGAGTCCAATTCTGTGATATAATCTTTATTCTCATCTATTTTATGAGCAATCTTAATTAAGGTATTGACATAATCTTCACTTGTTAATTTAAAACTCATATTGATCACCTACACTGACATTCCTGAAGTTTTACAAGGAGTATCCAACAATTCTTTAAGTTCATCATCTAATTTAAGTAACGTAACGGAGCATCCTGACATTTCTAAAGCAGTCATATAGTTGCCTACAAAAGTCCTATATGCCTTAATGTTCTTCTCTTCAAGTATTTTTGCTACTTCATTATTTAAGATATAGAGCTCCATCAACGGTGTTGCACCCAAACCATTAACCATTACCGCAACTTCTGAATTTTCAAAATCAGCATCGTTGAATATCTTTGAAAGCAATTCATTGGCTAATGCTTCTGCCGATAATATCTCTGTACGTTGAACCCCGGGTTCGCCATGTATACCCATCCCGATTTCAACTTCATTTTCTTTTAATTCAAAGCCCGGCTTACCAACAGCAGGAATTGTACACGCAGACATAGCCATACCCATACTTCTCAAGTTAGAGATGGTTTTCTCGGCCGCTTCTTTTACTTCTTTTAAGGTTCCGCCTTTAACTGCTTTTGCACCTGCAATTTTATGAACAAAAACGGTACCGGCAATACCACGTCTTCCTGTGGAATAAGTACTCTCTTCTACTGCTACATCGTCCTTTACAACGACAGTTTCTACCGTAATATCTTCCATCTCAGCTAATTCTTTGGCCATCTCAAAGTTCATTAGATCTCCGGAATAATTTTTAATAATCAGCAAAACACCTTTTCCTGAGTCTGCCTCTTTGATGCCTTCCAATACTCTATCAGGACTAGGAGATGCAAAAACGTTACCGCTAACAGCCGAGTCCAGCATACCATATCCTACATAACCTGCATGGGAAGGTTCATGACCGCTTCCGCCTCCGGATACCAGTCCAACTTTATTTTCTTCTTTCTCTCTTTTGGTTATGACTTCATATTCCGGACAATATTTTAGATGTGGATTGGCTTTTTCAACACCTTTTAACATGTCAGAAACGACTTGATTCGGGTCATTAATGATTTTTTTCATTTTTTCACCTCATATCTTTATGTTTCTTTTTAGATTTTACAAAGCAAGTTATTTTATCCAATAACTGCTAAATCTTATTTCTACCCTTAAATAAGGGTAGAAATAAGAAAATGGGGGAGAACTAAGAATGTTACAACTAATAGATAATAATATTTTAGCATCAGAAGGCGTTAACACCAACTGATGCAATAAACTTATTTCATATTTTTCATATTATTTCTTTTTAATAATCATTCTGCAGCAATTTCCGCCTTTACTTAATAGTTCATTAAAGCTCAAATCCAATTCCGGTGAAATACTGGCAAGCCCAAAATCACCACAGGATGCATAATCACATAATTGTGCAATTTCATCATCAGAACAGCCTAATTTTTTCCAAACTTCAACCAAAGCGCAATAGCTGAATTCTAATATACTTTGCTCTTCACCTTCTTCAATCTTTTCCATTTCAAAAGCACCGATTACCGGACCATCATATATTTTGTTCATTAGGTCGTTGGCTTTTGAACAAACACCCATTTTTTGGCCTTTACCTACTCCAAAGTCCCATATAGCCTTTTCAGCCATTTGATCAATTGTTTTTTGGTCTACTCCAAGCTCTTTAGCATATTTTAGGACCAAATAAAACCATTTTGCTCTATCTTCAATAGCATTTCTTAAAATTTCGACGACCTCTTCTTTTGAATATTGTTCTTTCATCATATTTTTGCCTCCTAAATATATGTTTTTTTATCGTAAGGTTAAATTGCATATGATCTCATAAATCAACCATTTTATAAAGCAATTAACCTAAATTACCAAAATATACTTCTTTGACTTTATCATCATTCAGCAAGTCTTGTGCATTCCCTGTTAGATTAACTTTTCCAGTTTCAATCACATAGGCTCTGTGTGCTATAGACAACGCCATTTTTGCATTTTGCTCAATCAGCAGTACAGAAGTACCTTGATTATTGATTTCTTTAATTAATTCAAATATCATCATCACAAGGTTAGGTGCCAAACCCAATGAAGGTTCATCCAATAATAACAACTTAGGTTTTGACA
Organism: Clostridia bacterium; assembly: GCA_028279945.1. Taxonomy (GTDB): domain Bacteria; phylum Bacillota; class Clostridia; order Peptostreptococcales; family JAAYPU01; genus JAKSCF01. The sequence continues at coordinate 5,364 of JANQMT010000202.1, read as the reverse complement.
TCAACGCTCTTCCAATAGCCAGCATTTGTTGTTCACCACCACTTAGTGTACCCGCAGGCTGCTTAATTCTCTCTTTTAGTCTGGGAAATAAATCATACACTCTGGTATAGGAATCGGCTATTTCACTTTTTTCTTTCCTTGTAAAGGCACCTAATTCTAAGTTCTGTTCAACCGTCAGCTGAGGAAATACTTGACGTCCTTCGGGAGAGAGACTAATACCCAGCTTCACAATTTGAGCGGGATTTGCATTGGTAATATCTTTACCTTCAAATGTTACTTTCCCAATCTTACACTTTATAAGACCCGTAATGGTTGATAAAGTAGTTGTTTTCCCTGCACCATTACTGCCAATCAGCGTTACGATTTCACCGCTATTGACCTCAAGGGATATCCCTTTGAGTGCATGAATATTATCATAATATGTGTTAATATTATCGACTATCAGCATACTTATGACTCCTTTCCTAAATAAGCTTCAATAACATTTTTGTTATTAGCAATTTCGTTTGGAAGTCCTTCAGCGATTTTTTTCCCATAGTCTAATACATATATCCTATCTGATATATTCATGACCACTTTCATATCATGCTCGATGAGTATAATGGTGTACCCTTTATCCTTTAATGTTTTAATAAAATGCAGTAATGATTCTGATTCCTGTTCATTCATTCCGGCAGCCGGTTCATCTAAAAGAATTATTTTTGCTCCGGATGCAATAGCTCTCGCAATTTCTAACCTTCTTTGATCGCCATAAGGCAAGTTCTCTGCATATTCATCTTTTTTATCTTCCAGTCCTATATCTTTTAAAATGCTTAATGCATTTTCAACCACTCGCTTTTCTTCTTCTCTGTATTTTTTATTTCTTAACAGTAAATCTAAAAAATGATAGTTTGTTTTAAGATGGGCACCTACTAATACATTTTCAATGACTCTCATATCTTTAAAAAGTCGAATATTTTGGAAGGTTCTACTGATACCTGCTTCAACAATTTTTTGAGGTTGCAGGTTATGAATGGGCTGACCTTCAAATGCAATTTCTCCTTCCGTAACTTGATAAATACCTGTTAACAGATTAAAAAAAGTGGTCTTTCCAGCACCATTAGGTCCAATAATGCTAACTATTTCATTTTTTTTCACATGGAGGTTCACATTATCTACTGCAACCAATCCGCCAAAGGTTTTGGTTAAATTTTTTACTTCTAATAGATTCATATTGCTTCACCCTCCTTTGTGACATTTGACCCAATGCCTTTTGGAAGTTGATATGGTTTCTTACTTTGTCCGCCCAGTACGCCTTGAGGTCTAAATCTCATCATCAGGACCAAGATAACACCATACATTACAAAGCGATATTCTTGAAGGTCCCTCAACAATTCCGGCAAAGTAACCAAAAGCGCCGAACCTAAAAACATACCTTTTAACGTTCCCATACCACCTAATATAACAATACTAAGCATTAACACCGACTCATCAAAGATAAAACCATTGGGGTCAATGTATGTCATAAAGTGAGCATAAAAACTTCCGGCAATCCCTGCGAAAAATGAAGAAATGGTAAAAGCCAAAACTTTATATTTTGTTGTTTTTATACCCATAAGTGTTGCTGCCAACTCGTCTTCTCGAATGGATACCAACGCTCTGCCAAGCTTTGAATTTACTATTCTATACATGACAAATGTGGTGATAACAACCAAAACAATAATCAAGTAGTAATATCCACCGTTAAAAGTTGTCAACTTAATTCCGAAAAAAACCGGTCGTGGTATTTTATTCAATCCTAAAGGTCCTCTGGCCAACCATTCCCAGTTCAATAAAATCATTCTGATAACTTCACAAAACCCAATTGTTGTAACCGCTAGATAAGTACCTGAAAGCCTTAAAGTCGGAAGCCCCAGTAAAAGTCCAAAGATCCCTGCAACAATACCTCCTGATACCATAGCCAATAAAAAGGGAAAATCAAAATTTAAACTCAATAACGCAGATGTATAAGCACCTATGGCATAAAATCCTGCATGCCCAATAGATATTTGACCTGTATACCCTGAAATCAAATTTAAACTTAAAGATAATACAATGTATATTCCTACAACGGTCATAACCCTAACCAAATATGAGTTAATTCCGGTTTTAGGTAACACTAATAGAAAAATGATTAAAATTGGGTATGTGATGATTCTTTTCTCATGAATAAAATCTATTATTTTATTGATTATGTTGTATAAACCCCATATCTTTTTTTCTTTTTTCATTTTAACTACACCTTCGTTATCGTTTTTTTGCCAAATATACCTGTCGGTTTAATAATTAATACGACTATTAAAATTATAAATGCAACTGCATCTCTAAATCCGCCGCTGACATATGCGGCAGTCATACTTTCCGATATACCAATAACGATCCCCCCGACAACTGCTCCATGAAGTATCCCTATCCCTCCAAGGACAGCAGCCGAGAAAGCCTTTAGTCCTGCCATGAATCCCATTGCAGGATAAACAATCTGGTAGTAACCACTAATGAGTGCACCTGCTACTGCAGCAGAAGCCCCTCCTAAAAAAAATGTAAACGCAATAACCTGATCTACATTAATACCCATTAAATACGCTGCTTTAGAATTTTGTTCAGTCCCTCTCATCGCCAAACCAATTTTTGTCTTTTTAATCAATACAGTAAGACCAATCAACAAAGCCATAGAGACTAGAAATATGAAAACTTGTGTTGATTGTAATGTCAAACCCATAACATTATAGGTACCATAATCAAATAACTTTGGAAAAAATCTACTTTGACTGCCAAAAACAATCATCAGCATATTTTGTATGACATATGAAATACCTATAGTGGTAATTAAAGAAGCAATAGGTTTAGACTTCTTTTGCCTTAAAGGTTTTAACGCTGAAAAATCTATTAGATATCCAAGAAAACCTGTCGCTAATATGCTTAGGATTAGGGCAGGAACGAAACCCATACTCGTTCCTGCAAAAAAAATAAGTGTGATATAAGCTCCAAAAGCATATACAGAGCCATGTGAAAAGTTGACTAACCTTAAAATTCCAAATACCAGTGAGTAGCCTACAGCGATTAATGCGTATACCATTCCTAATGTAAGACCATTGAATATCTGTTGAATAAACACACAATCAGCTCCTTAGCTTTTCTGAATTATTCTGCTAGTACAAACTTTCCGTTTTCTATTTTAACTTTATTAAATGTTTTTTGAGCATCTCCAATTTCGTTAAACATTGTATTTCCTGTTACACCAGGATATTCAAGATTAGCTACTTCATCTCTTATTAATGCTCTATCCAATTCACCTGCGTTTTCTATTGCTGTCAGAATGATTCCCATTGAATCAAAAGCTTGTGCCGTTAAGCTGCTTGGAGCAGATCCATATTCTGCATTATATGCTTCTACAAAGTCTGCAACTGCAGGGTCCGGACTTTGGTGGAAAAATATTGTTGGGAAATGAACATTTTCTACATTTGCTTTGCCAAGGTTAATCAACTCTTGATCATAAGCATTAGAAAATCCTACAAAGTTAAAGTCAGCACCTGCAGAGTTCGCTGCATTTGCAATACCTGCAAATGGTCGATACATACCAATAACAATAACTGTATCAACATCATCATTCATCATAGTCGTAACCAATGTATTAAAATCAGTTTCTGTATCATTAAATACAACTTCACTTACTACCGATGCACCATTAACGTTACCAATATGTTCATTAACAGCTTTTTGAGTCGCTTTACCCCAGTCATTGTTTAATATAGCAAGACCAATGTTTTTACCACTCAAATTCTCAACCGCCATTTCTACACTTACACCTGCTTCAACAGAGATTACAGTATTGTTTCTGAAGATATAATCTCCTTCACTGGTATAGTCCGGGTGAGATGCAGATGGTGAAATTTCTACAATACCTGCCCCTTGATAGGTAGGTGATGCTGCCATACAGACACCGCTGGCAAAATGTCCAACAACAGCCATAATGTTTTCGTCTGAAGCTATTTTTTCTGCAATGATAGCTGCCTCTTTTGGGTCATTCTTATCATCAAAAGCAACAACCTCGATTTGTTTTCCTAGAACGCCTCCGTTCTCATTCCATTGCTTCGCCATTAATTCAACAGCTTGTCTAAAGCCTTTACCGTATTCAGCATAGTCGCCGGTTTGTGGTCCAGCTACTGCAATTTTAACCGTTTCAGCCTCTCCGCCGCCACATCCAACCATAACAGTAATCATCATTATGACCATTAAAATAGCTGCAATTTTTCTCATGTTCTATCCCTCCTATTTTTTTTAATTTTATATCTCAACACTAGGCAGCTTATACCACCTAAAGCGTTTGAGCAAAACTATTTAGATTTTGGACATGATGTCCAATATCACAGCATCGGTCTCTCTCATCCCTTCTCGTCCAACAATCCCTACATTATTGATAGTACTTTCCGTGTCATGATCAATAATACCGCATCCATGACCCACTACTTTATCATCCATGGCCAAATAATGGGCTTGTAATGCTGCATCAATACTTGTGGCAATCTTAGCAGGACAAGATTCTTTTGCACCGTCGCAAATAATACCTGATGCATTGGAAATAATATTCTTTATGGTCATTTCAATACTTTCTAAACTGCCATCTTCCATATAAGTAAACGCTGCTGCTGCTCCGCATCCTGCCACAACAGCACCGCAAAAACTTGATAATCTACTAATACCGGTTTTTATGTGTATCGCAACTAAGTTGGCTAAAATCAAAGCTCTATACAATTTTTCTTCGTTATAACCTTTTAATTTTGCAAACATATAAACAGAATTTGAAATAGTAATCCCTTGATTTCCACTGCCGGAATTGGTTACTACAGGCATGGCACTGCCACCCATTCTTGCATCTGAACCTGCTGCGGTATAACCTTTAATCAGGTTATCAAAATCTCCTAATCTATTTTGCAGCATTCTTCCAATATTAATACCATAATCATTCTTTAAACCCTCTTCTGCAATGGCTTTATTGAATTCAAGTTGACGCTGAATATAGGGTTGTACGCTTTTAATATCTATAATGTTTGAAAATTCCAGTATATCTTTAATGTTTAATATACTTCTATCTGTGAGTGGATTATTAAAATCATTGTCATTATAATCATTGCTTTCAACGATTTCATCATTCTTCATCACTTTAACAACATTGGTATGGGTATGGATAATTTCCACACTTGCCTTATCCTTTTCGCCAAAGACTTCTACTATAAAATGAAGTGATGCTTTTGTTTCTAACACCTTAACTTCACAGAAATTTTCTTCTAGCAATTTTTTCGTGGTATCAATATGTTCCGCAGTAATGCCTGACAAAACCTCTAACTC
>JANQMT010000188.1:0-28564 GCA_028279945.1 Clostridia bacterium | reverse complement strand
CGTCCTGTTTGTTCACGACTTTTATAGCCCATCTGCCACCTAAATTTTCTGACCAAATGAACACAAAAAAACAAATATTCATACACCTGTATTCATTTTGCTGATATTTCTTCGATAAGCTGGGACATATGGTATATGTCTGTTTTTTTTAGAAATGTATTGCAAATAATTGGAAGGTAAAACAATTGAAATATCAACATTCTTTTCAGATATTTGAGTTTGTGTTATAATACTATAGACTGATTATCGCAGGGAGGTGACTCGGTTTATGTCATCTGAGGAAAAGTTGTTACTTAAAAAGGCCATTAAAGGGGATATTGAAAGCTTTGAGAGGTTAATCGAAAAGTATCAAGTGAAAGCTTACAATATTGCCTTAAGGATGATGGGAAATGAAGAAGATGCAAAAGATACCTTGCAGGATGCATGGATTAAAATATATAAATCATTAAAAAACTTTAGGCAGGACAGCAGTTTTTATACTTGGGTATATCGCATTGTAACCAATACGTGCCATGATGCTTTGAAAAAGAGACACAGGATCAATCAAGTAACCAGCCTAACGGATTATTCAAATTCACTTGAAGGTGAAATAAATGATATTAAAGATGAAGTGCATATTCCGGAGAGGATATTTGAAAATAAAGAATACACTCAATTACTTCTAGAAGCCCTTGACAAGCTGTCAATAGACCACAAGCAAATCATTATATTAAGAGATGTCCAAGGATTTTCATACGAAGAAATCTCTCAAATTATGGCTTGCTCAGAGGGGACCGTTAAATCAAGGCTTAGTCGTGCCAGAATTAAGTTAAAAGAAATCATTAGTCAAGATAGAAGTATGGAACAAATCTTATAGTGATTCGTCTAAATAGTAAAGAGAGGAGTAATCTTTATGAATTGCGCAGATATTCAGGAAAAAATGTCTTTATATATAGATGACCTTTTAGATGCTCATGATAAGCAATTGGTAGAGGAGCATTTATTACAATGTAAAAGCTGTTCGTTAGAGTATGAAACGCTCATAGCCAACACAGAAGCGCTGAAGCGTATTCCTGAAGTTCCGCTACCGGCAGGTTTTAAGGAAGAACTTCATACGAAATTAGTTGCTGAGCAAAAGAAAAAGAAGAGCAAAGATTGGAGATCCTATACTGTTATTGCTGCTGCTGTACTTATTATGGTAGTGTCAGCATTACAAAATCAATTTTTTGATCATAAAAATTTGACTGCGGATGAAGCAGCAAGTGAAGAGGAAGCACCACGCGCAGGTTCAAAATGGACATTAGCTAATGATTCAGAAGAAAAATCAATGAATAATTCAGCTATGTTTTCAGTTGAGAGTGCACCGGAAAGTATTGAAATGGATTCAATGACTGAAGGTATAGCCATGTTAAGCGATGATAATGCATTTAAAACGTATGAAGCACAAGTCACTATAAAAGGAGATACATTAGAAAGTGCAGCTGCTTATTTTAGTGAATATGTTGTTATTTCAAGTTATTATATAGAAATGAACGTGAATGAAGATGAAATATTACTTGAAGTCAGCCCTGGTGGATTTGATCTTCTTTTAGATCATGTGACGGCTTATTCTAAGGTAGATAGTTACAATGTCAATGTGATAAATCTTACGGAGCAAATTGACTATACAGCTTCAGAACCTGATGAGGATGTATCTCTTAAAGCAATAGAAGATACGAATATAAAAGGTATGAATCGAAATGATTCAGCTGAGATGCAACAAGAATTAGCTGATCTGCCGGAGGAAGAAAAAGAAACCCATATCCAACAACCCATAAAAAATGCTACCATTGTTATCGAAGTCAAACATTAAAACCAATGTTTACATTGTTGATAATCTAAATCCGAACATAGTTCGGATTTTTTTATTGTCTTTATATTGAGAATTCTATATATTGAGAATTCGTTGAAAGACAAGCAGGTAAAATGTTATAATTTGAAAGTATATTGCTAATTTTTGTTAAAAATTTATCTATTTTTAGATGAGAGTAAAAAGACTTTGAATATTCAGATTTTGCTAAATATTCAAAGAAAAACTAGGAGGTGTGCTTATCATGAAAATTAATCACAAGGTAAAAGGAACGTTTTCTATTCTTGTTATCTTATTACTCGTTATAGTCATAATGAATTATTGGACATTTCTTAACATAGAAACAGATTCCAATTTTATTAACAATTCAGGGAGGCTTCGTGCCATCAGTTTTAAAATGGCTCACCTTGCTGAGTTGATTGTATATGAAAATGATCAACAGGCTAATAATGAACTTAAAGAATTAATCCAATTTTTTGAAGATACTTTAGTAAATGTCGAGACAGGAAATGAAAGTTTAGGGCTTAAGACGCTTACGCATGATGATACGATTATAAGGCTTAAAGCCATTAATAAAACTTGGAAAGATGAATTTAAATCTCTATACGAGAAGGTGATAACATCTAAAGATATGAATACTTTACATATGATAAGCCGTCAAGTTGATAACTATGTTATGGAAATTGATGCATTGGTGACAGGGTATTCGGATTATTCCAATAATAAAATCGAACAAGCTAAGTTGATAAATTGGATATTTCTATTTTTGGCTGTAGTTTTTGGAGTCGTTTTTTCTGTTTTATTAAACAGAAGAATGTTTAAACCCTTACAAAGCATTGTTTCAGCCTTAACAAACATTTCTAAAGGCGATACCAATTTGACATTAGACTATCGGTCAAATGATGAAATAGGTCAAGTTACTAAAGCATTAGAAAAAGTTGCAACTTCCATTGACGCGTTAATTGAAGAATCAGAAATGTTAACACATGAAGCTAAACGAGGTGCTTTAACTAAGAGAGGCAATATAGAAAAATTTGAAGGTGGATATAAGGATATATTAGAAGGCATTCATGATGTTATGGATACACTTGTTGGGCACATTGATGCTATGCCCGTGGCAATGGCATTACTTGATAATGAGTTCAACATAATGCATGCGAATAAAATGGCATTAAAGATTTCAAAAGCATCGCTGGATCAATTAATAGGAAAGAAATGCTACAATTTTTTGTGTTCTGATGTGTGCAATAATGATAAATGCCCAGGTAGAAGAACGCTGAAAAAAGGGGAAAGCGCTTTTATTGAAGCTGTAGCTAACGAAAAATATTTTGATATTGAAACGGTTCCTGTTCGAGATGGAGAAGGCAGCATTACCGGAATGATAGAAGTGGTTGTAGATCAGACAGAAATTAAAGCCGCTCAAAGAGAAGCTCAAAATAGTTCACAAGCTATAGCATCTCAAATGCATGCTGCTAAGAAACAATATGAATATCAAAAGAAAGAAGTTTCAAAATTGATCGTTGCTCTTGCTAAGTTAGCAAAAGGTGAGCTGGATATAGAAACCTATGTAGAAAATGCAGATGAAGATACCAGAGATGTTAGAGAAGACTTTAAAAATATTAATAACAGTCTTGAGGCAAGTGTTAATACCATTAAATCTTATATCCAAGAAACATCAGACATTTTAGAAGCACTTGCAGATAAAAACTTTACATTAAACATTGAACGCAGCTATTTAGGAGATTTTAGCACGTTAAGGGAATCTATTAATTTTATTATTGCACAATTTAATACGATTCTTTCTGAGATTGATAAATCTGCAACACAAGTGGAAGCAGGCGCTGAACAAGTTTCTTCCACTGGGCAAATACTTTCACAGGGAGCATCCGAACAGGCAAGTTCTGTTGAAGAAATCAGTTCAATTGTTACAGAAGTTACGGAGCAAACAAAACAAAATGCTAAAAATGCTAATAAAGCAAGCGATTTATCCATGAAAGTAAAAATGGATGCTCAAAGAGGAAGCGATGAAATGGTTGAAATGTTATCCGCTATGGATGTAATTAAAGAGTCGTCAAAGAGTATCAGCAGTGTAATAAAAGTAATCGATGACATCGCCTTCCAAACCAACATATTGGCACTTAATGCAGCGGTAGAAGCTGCAAGAGCAGGTGAGCATGGTAAAGGTTTTGCTGTTGTAGCAGAAGAAGTTAGAAATCTTGCAGCAAGAAGTGCAAAAGCAGCAAAAGAAACAACGGAATTAATCGACAATTCAATTCATAAAGTTGAGGATGGATATAAAACAGCCCATGAGACTGCTGAAGCCCTTAATAAAATAGTGACAGGTGTAACCGATGCAGTGGACATTATTGAAACCATTGCTGAAGCGTCTTCGCAGCAGGCTACGGCCATTGCTCAAATTGATACAGGTGTTAATCAGATATCTCAAGTCACTCAGACCAATACTGCAACTGCAGAAGAAAGTGCATCTGCCAGTGAGGAAATGGCCGGACAAGCACATATTCTAAAAAATTTAATTGATGCATTTAAACTAAACGACAGAAATCAAGAATTAAATTCTCAAAAAATTGAACCATTGCCAAATAAGAGTCATGATAAATTGGAGATATCCCTTGATGATAATAGTTTTGGAAAATATTAATGCATAATTATTTAAAAAGTAAATAAGTCAACGGATAGTCCCCTTTTAATAAAACTGAAATATTTGAACTAAAAGGGGATTATTTATATATAAAAGAAAGATATTTTTATGATTTTTTTTAAAAATTCATTTATAATAAATTATATATTGCTTTAAACATTAGGTACTAATTTTCTAAGATTATATGGAGTCAAGAACAATATTAAATAATAATATATCTATCAGTAACTTTAATAATTAAAGGAGATTTTTATGAAAGATAAAAGAATTGTCGTTATAGATGGAAACAGTCTTATCAATAGAGCGTTTTATGCTTTGCCGCCATTGATGAATAAAGAAGGCCTTTACACAAATGCTGTATATGGCTTTGCCAACATGCTTAATAAAATTGTGGAAGAATATACGCCTAAGTATTTAGCAGTCGCATTTGATAAGAAAGCGCCTACCTTTAGGCACAAGGAATTTGCAGATTATAAAGCCGGTAGAAAAAAAATGCCTTTAGAGCTGGCACAACAAATGCCTTTGTTAAAAGAATTATTGGAATACATGAATATTTCTATTATAGAATTAGACGGATTTGAAGCAGATGATTTGATTGGAACCATTGTTAAAAAGGCTGAAGAAGTCAATATGGAGCCTGTTGTCATAACCGGAGATAAGGATGCTCTTCAATTGGCTTCTGATAAAACTCAAATAATCATTACGAGAAAAGGTATCAGTGAATTTGAAGCTTATGATCAAAATGCTTTTGAAGAAAAGTATGGGATCACACCAGAACAGTTTATAGATCTAAAAGGTCTAATGGGGGATCAATCCGATAATATACCCGGGGTTCCCGGTATAGGAGAAAAGACAGGTTTAAAATTGATACAAGCCTTTGGATCTGTCAATAACTTGATTGAAAACCTTGACCAAATTAAAAGTATTAAGCAAAGAGAAAAGTTAGAAGAAAATGCACAGCTGGCTGTAATGAGCAGGCGATTAGCTGAAATCAATGTAAATGTTCCGGTGGATATTTCATTTGAAGAATATACCTTTAATCGTCCGGACACTGAAAAGCTGATAACATTTTATAATAAATTAGAATTCTACAGCTTGATATCCAAAATAAAAAAATCACAACCTGAATCAGAAGAATCAGGTACCGTAAATATAGATGATATAAAAACCCATATGGTGAATAATAAGGAAGAATTACATGCAATCAAAGAGATGTTACAACCTAACGATGAGGTGATCATAAAAATTTTTTCTGATGCAAGCCATATGAGGGCATCCAGTGTTTCAGGTATAAGTCTGCTTATTCAGGATACGTATATCTATTTTCAATTAAATGAGGTTATTTTAGATGAAGTGGTGACACTACTGAATGATTGTCATCTGAAAATCACCGGTCATGACTTAAAAAAAGAAGTATTTGTTTTATTGCATTTAGGTGTAGAAAATTTTGATATTAGTTTTGATACTGCCATTGCACAATATTTGATTCAGCCTGAGCGAAGAAATTATAATTTAAATGATTTGGCTTTAGAATATTTAAACATAAAAATGGATGAAACCACAGAAAACAGCCAGCTTGAATTTTTTAGTGATATCAATAAAGAAAATTGCACACTAGGGTTACAGTGGTGTTCCGTTACAGCTGAAATAAGCAATGTTTTAAAAGAAAAATTAAAGAGTGAAGCATTGACAGAGCTATACTACAACATTGAATTACCACTTGTAGAAGTTCTTGCGCAAATGGAATTTAGCGGGTTCACAGTAGATAAAGAAACATTGATTGTAACGGGTGAAAAGTTAAAAGCAGACATTGAGATTATTTCCGGGAAAATATATGACTTAGCAGGAGAAAATTTCAATATCAATTCACCAAAGCAATTGGGCCCTATATTATTTGAAAAACTGGATTTACCTTTTGCAAAAAAAACTAAAACCGGATATTCCACCAGTGTTGATGTATTGGAAAAATTGAAAGACAAGCATGACATCATTCCCCAGATTATGGAATATAGAACGCTTAATAAGCTGAAAACAACGTATATTGATGGTTTATTGCCTTTGATTAATCCTCATACCCATAAGATACATGCTCATTTTAATCAAACGGTAACCACTACAGGTCGAATCAGCTGTACAGAGCCTAACCTTCAGAATATTCCCATTAAACAGGAAGCAGGAAGGTTATTGAGAAAAGCATTTATTGCTGAAGATGACTATGTGCTTATGGGAGCGGATTATTCTCAAATAGAACTGAGGGTCTTAGCTCATCTTTCCAATGATCCAACCCTAATTGAAGCTTTTATGACGGATCAAGATATTCATACCATAACCGCTTCGAAAGTATTTGATGTGGATCCAAGTGAAGTGACAAGCCTGCAAAGAAGCAACGCCAAAGCAGTTAACTTCGGTGTAATTTACGGCATGAGTGATTATGGTCTTTCTGAAAATTTACACATTACGAGAAAAGAAGCAGCACAATATATAGATGAATATTTTAAAAAATACTCTACCGTAAAAGATTTTATGGACAAGATGATTGAAATGTGTAAAGAAAAAGGGTATGTGACAACGATTATGAATCGAAAAAGATATGTTCCTGAAATCACATCAAGAAATTATAATATACGATCTTTTGGTGAACGACTGGCAATGAATACACCTATACAAGGAAGTGCAGCAGATTTAATTAAAATAGCTATGATCGATGTGTACAATGCGCTTAAAGAGAAAAAAGTGAGATCAAAATTGATCCTGCAGGTACATGATGAGCTTATTTTGAATGTTCATAAGGATGAAATAGATATGATTAAAGATATATTGGTTGAGAAAATGGAGAAGGCATACACCTTAAGTGTACCATTAAAAGTAGACTTAAATATTGGTTCCAATTGGTACGAGCTAAAATAGTATGGAGGCTGAATGGTTGAAAGTTATTGGATTAACAGGGGGCATAGGATCAGGTAAATCAGCGGCACAGTGTTATCTTACTTCAAAAAAAATTCCTGTCATTGATGCCGACCGGATATCAAGAGATATTGTAAAACCCGGGTCAGAGACTTTAATGGAAATAACGGATGCTTTTGGTGCAAACATTATATTAGAAGATGGTTCTTTGGATCGCAAAGCCTTAGGTAAAATTGTTTTTTCCAACAAAGAAAAACTTGATATTCTGAATAATATTATGCATAAAAGAATCCTGAATGAGATCAAACATCAATTGGCCCTTATTAAAGCGCCCCTGGTAGTGATAGATGCACCATTGCTTATTGAAACAGGGCTTTATAAAATAGTTGATGAAGTATGGGTGATTGATTTAGAGACCCATTTTCAGATAGAAAGGGTTAAGAAGCGGGATAATTTATCTGAAAATGAGATCAAAAAACGCATACATTCACAGCTTCCCAGAGAAGAAAGAAAGAAGTATGCCCATGTCATCATCAACAATTCCGGTACAATTGAAAGTTTATACCTGCAAATTGATCAACAATTAAACCGAATAATGAGAGGTTAACCTGTCACCTATTAAATTTTGAAAGGAAGCTAAAGGCTTTATGATGTGTATGAAAACTAAAATAATCTTACTTCTGGTTATACTGTCGATAGCCTTAACCGGATGTGAGAATCCTATAGATTTACCTTTAGAAGAAGAAGCGATTGAAAAAGAAACGGTTATTATTAATGAAGTATCTATTCCTATTCTCAATTTTAAAACATTAAATCCCATTGTAAGTAAAGACATGTCTACTTACTATTTGAGTCAATTAATATATGAAAGCTTAGTAGAGTTGGATGATTCTTTCAAGGCTGTTCCGTTATTGGCTGAGAGCTGGGAATATCAGGACGAGGGAACTACATTGATATTTCATTTGAATCGTAATATTAAATGGCACGATGATAAAAGCTTTACAGCCGATGATGTTATTTTTACCATTCATACACTTTTGAATAATAGAAGAAATGCACCTTCTCAATATAAAAAATTCATCAGTAATGTTAAGCGAGCAGATAAGATCGATGCGCATACCGTAAAAGTTGTATTTCAAAATGCATATGATAATTCAATAGAAAATTTTATTTTTCCAATTATTTCTCAACACCATGTTGGTTCAATGGATAATGTCTATAAAAGTATCGATCATTTTTTTCCTGTGGGTACAGGACCGTATAAAGTAGATGAAATAGAAAAGCTAAAATATATAAAACTTAAAAAAAATGAAATGTATTGGAAACAAGACAAGCCTGCCAGCGATTTGATTTTTAAAATAGTGCCTTCACCTGAGGAATCTATTGGCTTGTTAGAGATCAATGATATTGATATCGCTATGTCTCAAAATCACGATTGGGAAAAGTATTTAGAAGATAAAACACTTTCTATATATGATTTTATTTCTAATGAAGTGGAAATATTAGGTTTTAATTTTAACAATTCTTTATTAATGGACCGACGTATTCGCCAAGCCATCGCTTATGTTATCGATCAGGATGAAATTATTGATAATGTATATTTTGGCACAGGCATAAAAAGTGATAATATATATTATCCTAATTATTTAGGCATTAATAAAGCCCTAAATACCTATACCTATGATTTAGAAAAGTCTAAAGAACTGCTCAAAGAAGCCGGATTTGAGAACAAAGATGAGGATATTTATCTGGAAGACGAACAAGGAAATGATTTAACATTGAATTTGTTAGTCAATTCAGAAAATAAAAACAGAATTGCTACAGCAAAAATAATAAAGAAAAGTCTTGACAAAGTAGGTATAATGACTAAAATAATATATATTGGCTATGATGAGTATCAACAATATATAGACCAAGGTAAGTTTGATATGTTTTTAGGAGGATGGAGCGTATCCCCTGTCATGGATTTTAGATTCGCTTTACACTCAAAGTATAATAACCCAATAGGTTATTATAATGAATATCTGGATTACTTGCTTGTAGAACTTCAGAGATATTTACCGCAAGATGAGAAAGAAAAGGTATTTCATGAGATTACAGACATACTAGAACAGGATTTGCCATACTATACATTGTTATATAAAGAATATGCAATTATAGCTAAAAACGAACTTGTCGGTAATGTGAGACCCAATATTATGAATATTTATAATGGGGCAGAAAACTGGCAGATTGAGAAGATACAGTAATTTGCGAGGGTGGCGGAATAGGCAGACGCGCACGTTTGAGGGGCGTGTAGGGCAACCTGTGCGGGTTCAAGTCCCGCTCTTCGCACCAATTAGCTCCATGTCATGGGGCTTTTTCTATTTATTATTATAATTGTTTTAGATGTTCTAATAATTTTCGTTTTTATATTACAATGATCTCTTTTTACTTCTTTTTATTTCTATATATATATAATTTGATGATAAGAGGCATTTTATGGGTAAAAAAAATATAGACAATGAAGCTGTAATAAAATGTTCTTCAGAGGGTAAACAAAAACTAAAGAATAACATTAGAGCTGTAAATACTCATGGGCAATATGATGGGGCTTTTTTGCATAAAATCATTGATCATATTCCTATTGGTATCGTTATTTCCATTTCACAAACTGAAGAGATAGAATATATAAATAAAACTTTCTCGTTAACATTTGGGTATAAAATGCAAGATGTTGCCTCTGAATCAATTCTTTATGATCAGGCATATCCTAATACATCTTATCGAGAAAAAATTATAAAACAAATCAAAGAAATACCCCAGAATCATTGTCAGAGGTCCGGTGATTCAGCTATTGAAACCAAAATAAAATGCAAAAACGGTAGTTATCGTTACGCTGAAATATCCATTCTTTATTTTCAAGATCGAAAGTTAATCACTTTTACGGATATAACGAAAAGTCAGAATGCCGTAAAAACTTTAGTAAAGACAAATGAATGCCTGGAAAACTTAGCATTAACGGATTATCTTACAGGTATTGCCAATCGCATGCGAATTAATAGTATTTTGGAAATTGAATTGTCTCGAGCGGAGCGATATAACAATTTTTTTTCAGTGGTGATGTTTGATATTGATTTTTTTAAAACGGTTAATGATAATTATGGACATACTGTAGGAGACAATGTATTGGTTAGGATAGCTGAGGCTGTTAGTGAAAGACTTCGCACATCGGATTGTTTCGGAAGATTAGGCGGAGATGAATTTATCATTATTTTACCTGAAACCTTTAAAGAACAAGCTTTTCTGTTAATTGAACAAATCCGTATTAACTTATCTGAGTTGGATATTCCCCAAAAAATTACCATCAGCGCAGGCATTACTCAGTATATTGAGGGTGATGATTTTGATTCACTATTAACTCGAGTAGACACGGCTCTTTATAGTGCTAAAGAAAAAGGAAGAAATTGTGTAGTGATCAGCTGAAATTGTAGGTTTTTAATATATAGCATAACATTTCAACAAACTTTCTATTATGAGTAATATTTCTTTTCTTATCTCAATATCTATTTAACAAGGGATTTATAGGAGGTAAGATATGAAAAGGAAATTTTACAAAAGGAAAGATAGAAGGTTATTTGGGACGATCATTATGCAAATTTTAATCTGTATTTTTATTGTCATAGCAGTAATAGGGCTTAAAAAAGCTAACATGACCTTTACAAATAGAATTTTTAATGTTGTTGAATCAGGATTCAATATGGAATTTGATTTCAAGGAGGCCTCTATAACAGCATTTAATACTATAAAAAAAGCGCCGGAACTCCCTGTAAAAATTGCCGGTCTCTTTCAAAAAACAGATTATACTTATGGCTTTGTACCTCCGGTAGACCAAGGAAATATTATTTCAACCTTTGGAAGCAGTTATGATTCTGTAACTGAAACCGGCAGCTTTCAAAGAGGTGTAGATTATTTTTCACAAGAGGAAGAAATTATAGTCTATTCTATTGGGGACGGTGTTGTTGAAGAAGTCGCGAATAGTACGACTTATGGTGATTACATAAAAGTAAATCATGGAGACGATATTTTTTCTATCTATGCAAAATGTACAAATATATACGTTGAAAAAGAGCAAAAAGTGAGTAAAGGTGATATTCTGGCATCGGTTAATACATATGGAGATAGTCAAAGTTTTTTTCATTTTGAATTATGGATTGAAGGAGAAATTGTAGATCCCAATGACTATATCAATCTAAAATGACATATGTTTACATTAAAGATTCCTAAAACAAAGTTAGAAATTAATTATGTTATATTTTTTGTACTCATTATTTCCATAATAATGGGAGAGTTGAGTACCTTTTTAATTTGCTTTATTTTTGTATTATTACATGAATGGACCCATTATATCGTTGCTGTGTTATTTCATTACAAAATTGATAAAATGGAACTTAATCTTTGGGGCGGCGTATTAAATATGCAAGACTATGTTCTTAAGCCGTCTCATGAAATCGTCATTCTAATTTCAGGACCTTTATTAAATCTTTTTTTCGCTCTTGCTTTCAATTTTTTATACCAATATTTTAGCCATCCTCTCATAAAAGAGATTGTATTCGTCAATACTGTTCTTGGAACATTTAATTTAATGCCTATCTCACCTCTAGACGGAGGGAAGATTATACGATTATATCTTTCATACTTTATTGGTTATGGAAAAGCCATTAAGATATCATTAATTTTTTCAAAAATATTTTCTATTATGCTTTTCTTAATGGGGGTTTACTTGTTACAATATGATATATTGTATATTACCATGTGTTGTGTTGCCATAAATATTTTTATATCTTCTCAAAGAGAGAGTCACTTTGTGCTTTATAAAATTATTAGATTTATGGAACAACCGGATCATCAAGCATCCAGCAAGATTGTTGTGTATAAAAGTAATAAAAAAGTAAAGCACGCGGTTGACACCTATAATCCCTCTAAAAAAAGACTGTTTACAGTTGTCAATGAAAAGGGGAAATATAAAGGCCAGCTTTCGGAAACAGATATTTTAAAGGGCATATTTGAACATGGTATTTATGCGGATTTTACAAAATTATTGGAGATAAAAAGAGCATCTAAAGAATTTGGAGATAAATATACAAAATGATCTAGGAGAATAATACTAAAACAAAAAATGTTATTTAATATACAAAACCTTATTAATAATAACCCAACATTTTTAAAAAATAGAATATAAGTTATAAAAGGAGCTAGAGCATGTCAATAGAACAAGATTTAGAGAAAATTCTGCCAAAGGTGGAAAAGCCCGCACGCTATATTGGAGGAGAAGTGAATTCAATTTTAAAGACTGAATCTGAAGTGAAAGCTAGATTTGTTTTTGCTTTTCCTGATACATATGAAATTGGAATGTCTCATTTGGGTATGCAGATTATATACCATGCCATGAACAATGAAAAGGATATGGCTTGTGAGAGAGCCTTTGCACCTGCAAATGATATGGAGCAGCTCATGCGAGCCCATAACATGCCCTTATTTGCTTTGGAATCTAAAACACCTATAAAAGATGTGGATATTGTAGGATTTACCCTTCAATACGAACTGAGCTATTCTAATTTATTAAATATGCTCAATTTATCACAAATTCCACTTTTAAGTCAGGATAGAGATAATACTTTTCCTTTTATTACGGCAGGAGGGCCTTGTGCCTATAACCCGGAGCCTTTAGCAGATATCGTTGATTTCTTTATATTAGGAGAAGGAGAATCTCTAAATATTGAGATTATGAAGGCATACATCCAATGGAAGGAAAGCGGAGGGGAAAAAAATGAATTTTTGAAGCAAATCGCTTCTATAACAGGGGTTTATGTGCCTTCTTTCTATGATGTTACCTATAACGAGGATCAGACGATCAAAAGTATAGATAAGCTTTATGACCATGCACCGGATTTTGTTTCAAAAAGGATAGAACAGAATCTGAATGAAGCATATTATCCTGATAAAATGATTGTTCCTTTTATTGATATTGTCCACAATCGAGCCATGGTAGAAATCTTCAGAGGGTGTACAAGAGGGTGTCGTTTTTGTCAAGCGGGTATGATTTATCGGCCTGTAAGGGAAAGAAGCATGGAGAATATTCAAAAGATATCCAATGAACTTATAAACAATACTGGACATGAGGAGGTATCATTTGTTTCTTTAAGTACCAGCGACTATTCCAATATCGAACCGGTGGTCACCAATATGATGGAAAAATGTCGTCAAGAAAATATTTCTTTATCGTTGCCGTCATTAAGATTGGATTCATTTTCCTTTAAAGTATTGGAGGAAATTCAAAGCTATAAAAAGTCAGGGTTAACTTTCGCCCCTGAAGCCGGAACGCAGCGGTTAAGAAATGTTATTAATAAAAGCATTACAGATGATGACATATATTCTGCTGCTGAAAATGCTTTTAAACTTGGATGGGGGAATATTAAATTTTATTTTATGATTGGTTTGCCCACAGAAACCTATGAAGACCTAGATGGTATAGTTGAAATCGCTCAAAAAGTCATTCATATTTTTAGAAATTTGGAAGAAAAAAAGAGCAAAAGAATTAATATTACCATTAGTACTTCGAATTTTGTACCTAAGCCTCATACACCGTTTCAATGGTTTTCCATGGATGATATGGAAGAGTTGGAGAAAAAACAAGAATACTTATTGGAAAAGCTTAAAAAAATTAAGAATGTAACTTACAATTATCACGATGTGCATACCAGCTTTTTAGAAAGTATTTTTGCCAGAGGGGATAGAAGATTGGGAAAAACCATGATTAAAGCCTTTGAAAATGGTTGTAAATTTGATGGTTGGCGAGAATATTTTGATTTTGATAAATGGATGCAATCATTTATGGATTCAAAAATTAATCCATATTTTTATTCCGTTAGAGATAGAGACTATGATGAAATATTGCCATGGTCACATATTCATGCAGGCGTATCAAAAGCGTATCTGATGAAAGAAAATGATAGAGCTTATGAAGAAGCGCTGACTGTCGATTGCCGTCAACAATGTACCAATTGTGGCATTAATCAAGCATTTAATTGTAAGTAAGGGTGGAGCAAAATGAATAAATATTTAATCAAGTTTTCAAAAATAGGCAATATGAAGTATATCTCTCATTTGGATTTAATGAATGTATTTCAAAGAGTTTTCAGAAGAGCCGGCATTCAGTTAGTGTATTCACAAGGATTCTCACCACATCCTAAAATAAGTATTGCCCATCCTTTGTCACTGGGCATAGAAAGCATTGGCGAATATATGGAAATTGAGCTGGTGAACCACTGGGATGCTCAGGAATTGTTGTTAACTTTAAACAAACAGCTTCCAAAGGGTATTGGAATTATGGCGTGTAAAGAAATCGTTAAAAAGATAAAATCCTTGGCAGCAGAAGTCCGATATGCAGCATATGACCTTTCATTTTCAAAGCAAGGATTGGACTCTGATGAGATTAAAAATGCTATTCAAGCTTATTTAAATATGGATGAAATCATTGTTATTAAAAAGCTAGTTAAGAAAAGAAAAGAAAAGGAAGTTGATATTAAGCCGCTTATCCATACTTTTAAACTTGAGGAAGAAGCAGAAGGTAGTTTTAAAATCTTTACCATCTTAAAAACTGGCAGTAATGGTAATTTAAATCCTCAGTTATTGATGGAAAGTTTTATTGATAAAATGGAACTTGAGATTGATAAGGATACCCTATATATATTGAGAAAAGAAATGTATTTGGTTACAAACCATGATGTTATGAGTACTTTATTTGATATATAAATAAGACCGGGGAAACCCCGGTCAATTATTTTTTCATTTTTAATAATGTGGTAACTATTTTAACAGTTCTTCTGGAACATCTTCAATATTACTAGCCTGAGAATATGTAGCTGGATCTATTTTGACTCTTAACTGATATGGTTTTTCGGGTATTCCCGATTTATATTCTATCTCTAAACCCCACATTTCTTCTGTAGGAATATATATATTGTCTATAATTTTGCTCTCTCCGCTTGTATAACCTGGAATATAACGAGCTCCATTTGGACGAAGAAGCCAAATGTCTGCATCTATACCTGTGCCCTCTAAATCCAATTCGACGTCAATGATACCACTTGTTTTCCTTCGAACCAAAAAATAATCTTTTGTATCTGCAGAAGAGCATACTGCAAATATTTCTTGAGCAGTACCAGGCCAATCCAAGTTTATTAGGAATCTAGTGTCATCAAATGTATCGTAATCACGTCTTTCTGCTCTATCACTCCAATCAGTAGCAAATGCAAAACCTGCACTACATACCAAAACAATAACCAGTGTTGTAATCATTAATTTCTTTTTCATATTATTCACCTCATAGTTTAATTATTTAGAGCTTAAATTCTGGTTTTTACACCTCCTTTTCTGTGTACTCCCTTCACAAATGCTCTAATGTAGTATAAAATAGAGGTACCTTATACCACTTTGTGGAAAGGGGCCATACCCTCGAATCAATGTTAACTTTCCCAGAGCTATGTTGATTTGAGGGTAGTTTATTTATTTTAAGTGGATATACCACCAAAAATAATTAATTAAATATATTAAATGTAAAAATTTTACAATATTCCTATATATATTATATTAATGTATGAAAATTTGTTTGTCTATAGCAAAAAATAAAAAAATATGTTAAATTGTATATTTTTAAAAATAATACCAAATAAATTCAATGAATTACCAGCGTATACTTATTTATGTATAAAATGAAAGTAAGAAGATAAAATTAAGAACGTGACCATTTTTTAACGCTAAATAATAACTCATATAAGCAAGACCAAAATATGGTCAAAATATTGACATATTCTTTTCTTTGTGATAATATTTATTTTCGTAAGCCGCACGATATAGGTTTTTAAAATACATAATGTGTTACCTTATTCGGCGAGACTGGTAAGAGGAGGTGCCTTATTAATGTACGCAATTATTGAAACAGGTGGAAAACAATACAGAGTTCAAGAAGGAGATGTTATTTCCGTTGAAAAGCTTGGATTAGCTGAAGGAGATAATGTAGAGTTTGATAAAATTCTAGTTTATTCTGATGGTAATGATGTAAAAGTTGGATCACCGGTTATTGAAAATGCTAAAGTGGCTGGAAGTGTTGTAGAAAATGGCAAAGGTGATAAAGTAATCATTTTCAAGTATAAAAGTAAAAAAGATTACAGAAAAAAGCGTGGACACAGACAACCTTACACTAAGGTTAAAATTGAAAAAATTGAATGTTAGTAATGTAAACATATATGACATGTAACAAAGGAGGTGTGGTCTATGGCAAGTAAAAAAGGAGTAGGTAGCTCCAAGAACGGTAGAGATAGTGAATCCAAACGCCTGGGCGTCAAAAGAGCTGACGGCCAATATGTAAGTGCGGGTAGCATCTTGGTTAGACAAAGAGGAACTAAAGTTCATCCTGGGAACAATGTAGGTAAAGGTGGAGATGACACACTTTTTGCTAAAATAGACGGAGTCGTAAAATTCGAACGTAAAGGCAAAGAAAATAAACAAGTTAGTGTATACACTAAAGAAGCATAATTTAGTTTGTAACCCCCCTATGTTATAATAGGGGGGTTCTTTGTACATGTTTTATAATTTGTTGAAAGACACCTTATTAACTACAATCAGAGGATTTGATGCTTCACTAATTAGGAATGCATAAAAAGGTCAATATTTAATAATACCCTTGCATTTTGATTTATGTTGAGAGACATTAGGTATAAATTTTCTAATAATATTTCTTCGTTCAGCAATTAAGTCCTAATTATATAGAGTATGTGAAATTAGTCTTTTAAAATGTGTATTTGTATACATAATACAACCTAAGTATTGCACAATACTAATAAAGCAGGTGATAAAAATGTTTGTAGATAGAGCAAGAATATTTATTAAATCGGGGAAAGGCGGAGACGGTAGTGTCTCGTTCAGAAGAGAAAAATATGTTCCGGATGGCGGACCCGACGGCGGCGATGGTGGACATGGTGGAAGCGTTATCTTTAAAGCAGACAGCAATTTAAGAACATTGATGGACTTTCGTTATAAAACCAAGTATCAAGCTCAAAATGGAGAGAATGGAAAAAAGAAAAAACAATATGGTAAAAATGCAGATAACCTTATATTAAAAGTACCGCCAGGAACAGCTATTATTGATGAGGAAACAGAATTGGTAATGGCAGATCTTACAGCAGATGGCGATGAAATTGTTGCTGTACGAGGAGGAAAAGGCGGGAAAGGAAATATTCACTTTAAGACCTCTACGCGTCAAGCACCAAATTTTGCTGAAGCAGGTGGTGCTGCTGAAGAAAGGTGGATTCAATTAGAGCTGAAGTTAATAGCTGATGTAGGCCTTATTGGTTTTCCAAATGTGGGAAAGTCAACATTGCTCTCTATTATTACAAGTGCAAAACCTAAGATAGGGAATTATCACTTTACCACAATAACACCCAATCTGGGAGTAGTAGAAATCTATAACAAGAGTTTTGTAGTATCAGATGTTCCCGGGTTAATAGAAGGCGCACATAAAGGTCATGGTTTAGGCCTAAACTTCTTGAAGCATATTGAACGTAATAAAATTTTGGTACATGTTGTGGATGTGTCCGGAAGTGAAGATAGGGATCCTACCCATGACTTTGATAAAATCAATAATGAACTCATGCAATATTCAGAAAAACTAAAGAAAAAACCACAAATTGTAGCGGCTAATAAAATGGATATCGCATCGGAAGAAGATTATTTAAAATTTAAAGAATATGTAGAAACGAAAGGCTACAAAGTCTTTCCGATTTCTAATGCCTTGAATCAAGGTATAGATGAAATGCTGAGCTATATTGCTTCTGAACTGGATCAATTAGATGATGAGCCTGAGCCTATTTATGACAACATGTTTGATTTTGAAATTCATGGTCAAAATGAAGATTACAGAGAAGTATATGTTAAAAGAGAAAATGAAGACTATGTTTTGGAAGGCAAGCAACTGGAAAAGATATTTAACTCTACCAATTTTAATGATATGGAGTCTTTAAGGTATTTGTATAATTATCTTAAAGATAGAGGTGCGGTAGACCGATTAAAAGAATTGGGCATTCAAGAAGGTGATACTGTTAAAATAAAAGATTTTGAATTTGAGTTTTATGAATAAATGATACCAGATAAAGGTTTAGATTAAGGTTTATAAAGAGGTGTTCTGATGTTAAAAGAGCATATTCATTGTCTTGAAGATATTCCTATTAATATTTTTCTAACTTCTGTAAAAGAATATCCCATTCACAGGCATGATAGATTAGAGATTGTGTACGTATTAGAAGGTAGAGTTGATTTAAAAGTAAGCTATTATACTTATGCCTTGAATCAAGGTGATGTTTTTATTGTTAATACAGAAGATTTACACAGTATCTTTACAAAGAGCGAACACAATTTGCTTCTCATTCTGCAGATTGATATAGAAAATTATAAAAAATATTATCCGGATATCGGTATAATTATTTTTGTTAGTGAATCCCATTATAAAAATAGCTGTAGTGAAGAAATTGAAGAAGTCAAACAGTATCTAGCAAAAATAATGCTTGAAGTATCTCATAAAGAAGAGAACTACAAAGAACGTGTGCATCAATATATTCATGACCTTCTCAAGAATTTAATCAATAACTTTCAATATTTTTCTATTGAAGATCAACAGTTTATAAATGAGAACAAGTATAAAGGTGATCAACTACAGATTGATAGAATTTATAGGATAACAGATTATTTGTATAAAAATTATATGAAAAAAATTACACTGAATCAGCTGGCTGAAAATGAACATTTAAGCAAATATTATCTATCTCATTTCATCAAATATGCGACAGGATTCAGCTTTCAAGAGCTAGTAAATTATATAAGATTGGAACAGTCAGAAATTGCATTGCTGGGAAGTAATCAGTCAATCGGTGAGATTTCTTTCAGCTATGGATTTTCATCTCAAAGATATTTTAGTAGTAACTTTAAGAAGTGTTTTGGTATGACACCCCTGGCTTATAGAAAAAAATATAAAAATCGAACCATTGAAAAGAAAAATATTGAGTATTTAGAGTTTGATGAACAACAGGCACTACTAAAATTAAAGAAAATAGCGCATTTAAGTTATACACATGAAAAAAATAGAGTGTTAGCATGTCAAAATGAAAGTTATAATATCATTGATATAAATTTAAAAAAGAAAAAAATCAAAGATCTCGATACATCTTATTTAAATTGTATTACTTTATCATGCTTTCCATATCATTTGACATCAGATATATATGATTTGTTAAAGGAATGTCAAAAGGATATTGGATTTGAATATGTACGACTGAATTTTTCTTTTGAAAACGGCTTGAATTATAATCAATTTGAACAATGGATAGAATGGATAAAAGAAATAAATTTAAAGCTGATATTTTCAATTCCTACATATGTAATCCATGATACGGCTTTTTTGGAATATCTAGAATTATTTTTAACATACTCTGTTGATGCTGTGGGTTTAGATGAGTTAAAAGGATGGAAAATTGAAGTTAACAACGAAAACGAAATGGTGGATTTAGATAAACTTAAAAAAATTGCGAGCAGCTTCAATATTTCTGTCTATTTGGCCGACGGGCGCAATGATTTAACACTAAATCCATTATTTGATACAAAGTACATGCCTTGTTATATCATTGACAGCCTTTTGAAGAACAAAAAAAATCTTTACTGTAATCAATGGACGCTTATGGATATGGGCATAAATAGTTCTAAACTTTTTCATGGCGGACAAGGACTACTTACAGTAAATGGAATGAAAAAACCTTCTTATTATGCCTTGTACTTATTTTCGAAATTACAAATGGACATTATATACAAAAGCCATGGATATATTGTGACTCGGAAAGGGGACAATATACAAATTCTGTTGTATCACTATAAGGAAGCTTGTGACCACATCTTCCATGGTAATTTGGATGAGAAGCTTAATCACAAACGCTTTCATCATCTGATTCAGCAAAACAAAGAATATATATTAAGAATATATAACCTAGAAGATGACTATACAGTTAAAAGATATCAATTAACCCAAACAGGAGGCAATGTATTGGATCATTGGTGTAATATAGGGTCTCCAAAATGGTTGTCTAATGAAAATAAGGATTTAATTCAAAAATCATCTTTTCCCAAAGTGACATTTTCAAAGATACAACAACAGAATGTTTATGAATTACATGTAAGTTTAGGGCCTTTTAATGTTGAATTGATCACTTTAGACAAAAAAATAATAGGATAATTATAACCTTATTTAAATTTAAGGTTATTTTTTTTATAAAAATATCACTATTTTGCGGTTAAAAAAACCATTTTTTGCTTTACAACAACATCAAACATAAAATTGCGCAATATATCATCTATTTTTAATTAGCTTTTTATATTATGATTTTTCATAACAGTAAAAAAATTCTGAAAAATCATAATGAGGTGGTACTGAATGAACAATTTATATGCTGACTATATATTAAAAAGTAATTCCATTTACACAACAGAAACTGAGCCAATCATTAATGGATACATAGCAATTAAAGAGAATAGAGTTTTGCATATTGGTCAAGATGACGAAAATCTTGATCAATATTTAGGAAAAAATACGGAAGTACTGGATTATCAAAATGAAATGGTTATGCCGGGACTAATTGATAGTCATGTACATCTTTTTTTTACAGGATTGCAGCTCAGTACAATAAATTTATTAAAAACATCTTCGGAAGAGGAAGCCGTTAAAAAAGTTTATGATGCCTTTAGGCTGCATAATAAGTATCAATGGGTTATAGGGTTTGGCTGGTCTCAATATAACTGGAAACCGGCTAATTTGCCTAATAAAAAAACGCTTGACCAATGGTTCCCCAATACACCGGTATGTTTATTCAATGATGAAATGCATGCTATGTGGGTTAACAGTAAGGCTTTAGAAATTTGTAATATTACAAAAAAATTGGACAACCCGCCATATGGCGAAATAAAACGAGATGATTCCGGAGAACCAACAGGCGTACTAATCGAAACCGCAATGGATTTAGTTATGAAGCATGCTATTGGTTCTATTGGGGATAAAAAAGAGATTATCCGTACATTTTTAAGAGACGCTGCTAAAAATGGAATTACTGCAGTAGGGGATATTCAAATCTATGGTGTTACTAATTATGAAGAATATAAATCTTTATATTTAGAGGATGAACTTACTTGCAGGATTTTTTTCACACTTCCGTTAGAACACTATCAAGAATATGAAGACATTAGAAATGAATATAAGGGAGACATGCTGAGCTTTTCCGGGCTGAAAGAATTTTTAGATGGAACACCGGGAGGGCATACTGGATTAATGCTGGAACCTTATTCGGATAGACCCAATCATAAAGGGTCAATGAGAATCGATGAGGATGTCCTTAGGAATTTAGTGAGAAATGCCGATAAAAAAGGGTACCGAATTCGCTTTCACGCTTGTGGTGATGGTGCTGTAAGGCTCGGTTTAGACTTGTATGAAGAAGCCCAAACGTTAAATGGTAGGAGAGACTCAAGACATACCATAGAACATATTGAGTGCATCCATGAAAAAGATCTTGAAAGATTTCATCAGTTAGGAGTATTGGCATCCGTTCAACCGGAACACCTTGCAGCATTTCGTTTTTCAGAGCATCCATTTCATCATATTTTAGGAGAGGAAAGGTGCCAACTTGCATGGCCTTTTAAATCTTTAATCAATAATAGAGCAAATATTTCATTTGGAACGGACTGTCCTATTGTTGAATTAAATCCTTTTCAATCTATTTATAGGAGTGTAACAAGACTTCATGATGATAAAAAACCTATTGGCGGCTGGATTCCAAAAGAAAAAGTTTCCTTAACGGAAGCTATTAATGCTTACACAAAAGGGTCGGCCTATTTAAACTTTATGGAAGACCGTATAGGGACCATTGAAGCTGGGAAATTAGCAGATATTATTGTCATAGATCGAAATCTATTTGAGATTGATGTAGAAGAAATCTTAGGGACTCAAGTGATCATGACCATGGTGAATGGCAAAATAGTTTATCAAGCTATGGCAGAGGAGGTGTAAAAAGCGTTATCTAAAAAATATTAAAGGAGGTCTTGAATTGACAGAACAAGCTATAAACGCTAAAACAAATTCAAAGAAAAAAATAGGCAATATTATTTTTTTAGCTATTATGATTGTTATTGCAATTGCATTCTTAGTTCAAAACCCAAGTCCGGAAGAGCTAGGTTGGTTTACGGTTGTCCCGCCTATATTTGTATTAGCCTTTATTCTGTTGACCAAAGAAGTTGTTTTGGGGCTTGTATTAGCGGGTGTTATGGCAAGTATTATGTATTTTAAGGCAGCATTTTTTACAGAGTATGTTTGGCTGTTATATGGAACCGTAACGAGTGAAGATTTTGTTTGGGTAATGTTAGTATGTGGATTCATGGGATCGTTAATTAACCTTATAGAAAAAGCCGGAGGGGCCTTTGCATTTGGTGATTTTGTAGCTGCTAAAGCTAAATCCAGAAAAGGCGTATTAATTTGGACATGGTTATTGGGACTTATAATATTTCTTGATGATTATTTAAATGCGTTAACCATCGGGTCAAGCATGGCCAAAGTAACCGATAAGCATAAAGTTTCCAGAGAGATGCTGTCTTATGTCGTTGACTCAACTGCAGCACCTGTATGTGTTATTATTCCAATATCAACATGGGCTGCTTTTGTAGCAAATTTATTAGAAGTCAATGGTTGGGCTCCTGAAGGGCAGGGAATGATTTATTACTTTAAAACAATACCATACAATTTTTATGCTTGGGTTGCAGCATTTATTGTACCATTGGTTATAATAGGTGTAGTTCCTGTCATCGGACGTATGAAAAAAGCAGAAGAGAGAGCAAGAGAAACCGGTGTTTTAGCACCTCCGGGATCAGAAAAGATTGATATTAAGGGTGGCAAAGAAGTAGAAATACCTAAAAAACCTAAAATAATCAACTTTTTTCTTCCCATTATCGTTTTAGTGGCGGCAACTGTTTATTATGAAATCGACTTATACATGGGGGTTGTTGTTGCATTAATCTTTTCATTCTTCTTTTATATTCCTCAAAAAGTTGTTTCGGTTACAGAATTTATTGAACTATCCATTAATGGTTTTAAGAATATGATGTTAATGTTTGTCATTATTGCTGTTGGATATACTTTTGGAGGATTACTGGATCAAATAGGATTTATTCAATTTACCATTGACAGTGCATCTGGCATTATGAGTCCACAACTAATGCCATTTATTATTTTCATTGTTTTCGGTATTACTGAATTTATGATTGGTGCAAACTGGACACTATATATTATAGCGCTTCCTATTGTTATCCCCCTTTCAATAGCTATTGGTGCTAATACGCCGCTTTGTGTTGCCGCAGTACTATCAGCAGGCGTATGGGGAAGTCATATATGTATGTATTCAGATGCAACATTACTAACTTCGGCTGCTACGGGTTGTGACAATTATGAACATGCTATTACCCAAATGCCCTTTGGATTTATTGCAGCAGCAATATCGGCATTTGCATTTCTGATTTCAGGTTTTGTTTTTTAAAAACAGATTTTATAAACAATTTATAAACCAAACTGAGTAGTTTTATTTAACTGCTCAGTTTTTTATTTTCCTATTAATCATTTTTATTATAGAATATTGTGTAATATATTACCTGTTACAAAAGTTTTTTTTATAGTATAGTAATCTTAACAGATTGAAGTTTATCAAAATATTTTTACTATTGAAGGAATGATACGGATGCTAAAACCCAATGATTATAAACTATTTTTAGATCATGTATATGGACTTATCGTAGTAGATATGAATGCCGACATTGTTTTTATGAGCAAACAGTTTGCAGACTTTATATCGGTTAATCAATATGAGGTAATCGGTAAGCCTATCAAAGAAGTTTTTCCTCCTACTAAAATGGATACAGCTTTAAAAAAGAATGAGACAGAGATAGCGGATTTTTACTTTATAAATGGCCAAGCTATTGCCAGTACACGGATTCCTCTAAGAAAAAATGGAAAACAAATCGGCTTAGTAGAATATGACCTGTTTCAAGAAACTGAGCTGTTGGAACAATTTGTAGAAAAATATATTAATCTTGATGATGAGTTGAAATACTTTAAAGAAGAGGTTCAGTCTCTGAGACAAGCCAATTATACCATTGATAACATTTTAGGGACAAGCGACAGCATACAAAGATTAAAACAGCAAATAAGGTATGCCGCAAGAACCAATTCTACAGTAATCATTCAAGGTGAAACAGGAACAGGAAAAGAACTTGTAGCACACTCCATACATAACTTGAGCCGCAGGAGTTTAAGGAATTTTATAAGGGTAAATGCGGCTGCTTTACCGGAAGCATTATTTGAATCAGAATTATTTGGATATGAAGAAGGCACCTTTACAGGGGCAAAAACAGGAGGGAAAAAAGGGAAATTTGAAATTGCTAACAATGGAACGCTCTTTATCGATGAAATCAATCAAATGCCTTATAATCTGCAGCCTAAGTTATTAAGAGTGCTTCAAGAACAAGAGATCGATAGAATTGGAGGAGAAAAGAGTATACCCATTGATGTGAGGATTATAGCTGCATCTAATAAAGATTTATATCATCTTGTAAAAGAAAGTAAATTTAGAGAAGATCTATACTATAGATTGAATGTGGTTGAAATTGATGTACCACCATTAAGAGAGAGAAGAGATGATATTTCAAGCCTCACAAAAATGATGATTGAAAAGTTTAATAATCTATTAGGAAAAAATGTAATAGATATTGATGATAGAATCATTAAAAGGTTTATGGATTATGAATGGCCGGGTAATGTAAGGGAGTTGCAAAATACAATAGAAAAAGCTATGAATTTTGTTGAAGGGGATACCCTTACCATGCAGCACTTTGATTTTAACTCAGACGCTAATGATGAAATAGAATTAAGTCATTATGAAAATCCTATAGAAGAGGCAAAAAGACAAGCAGAAAGAATGATAATAAAAAAAGCCTTAAACAAATGCAATGGCAACAAAACAAAAACAGCAGAATATTTAAAAATTCCCAGAACGTTGTTATACCAAAAAATGAAGCGGTTAGGAATTGATTACTAAATGTAAGTATAAAAAGACAGTGTACGTTATAAAATACACTGCTTTTTTTTTTGATATTTTAGTGATAATATGAATGCTGTTTATAAGTGTAAGTTTATACAGACACTTAGTCATTCAATATAATTGATTTTTCAATGTTAAAGAGGTTGGCATTATAATTGCGGATAATCAATTATAAATTTTTTAAGTATCAACAAAATAAAACCAATAGGAGGTGAAAACAGATAAATTTTAGATTTTAATGCTTTATATTTAATGGAGGTGGAATTTTTTTGAAAGAATTTGTGAAATCAGACAATGGAAAAATTCTGTATTGGATCATTGGTATTATTGCAACCATTGTATTTGCATTTATATTGATACCTTCTTTGTTTTCAAGAATTAATAAAATTGAGCCATTGATTGCCGGCGTACCCTACTTAATATTTATGGAATTTTTATTGGGAATGATATTGGCGGCCTTATTAGTATTACTATATTGGGTACAGAAAGTAAGGGGGGAATTGTAAATGAATATTTTTATTACACTTACAATGTTAGGCATTTATATTGCAGGACTTGCTTATGCCGTATACAGCAACCCTTTGCCGGAGCAAAGTTTTGAAGATTTCGCTGTTGGAGGACGTTCTTTTGGCTGGCAGTTTATTACCATGACGATTATTGGTACCTGGTATCCCGGGTCATTACTAATTGGGTGGGCCCAAATGGGTTATGATATGGGCGTTACCTCTACTTATCTTATATTCTATACATTGGGCGGCTTATATATCTTTTTCTTAATATGCAGCCCGCTTTGGAAATTAGGAAAAGTGTATGATCTTAAAACCATGGGACAGCTGTTCGAACTTAGATATAATAGCAGAAGTTTACGAATTTTTGTAGGCTTAGTTGTTTTATTGGTTGAGCTGCCTTGGATTATTACAGAGCTACTTGCATCTGGGTACGCTATACAAGCCATTACTTATGAAAAAATACCTTTCAATTTAGGGATGACCATTATCGCCGTATTCTTTTTACTATATGTTTTGTTCTCCGGAATGAGAGCAGTTATTATTGCAGATTACTATCAAGGATGGATGTTTTTAATAGGCGGTATGGTTCTATTTGGTGTAGCGGTTTACCATTTCTTTGGCGGCATCGGACCTATGCTTATGGAGGTACGTGATATTCAAGCAGAACTGCTTACTGTTCCAGGCCCTATGTCCGGATGGGGAGGTGAAGCTCCTGGTGCATTGTTTTGGCCGTCTCTAATTTTAATGGGCATGTTTGGAGCATATATGTGGCCATCTTTATTTTCCAGAATATTTGCTGCAGCATCTACTAAAGAATTGAAAGAATCTATAAGAATAACGCCATTTGTAGCACCAATCTTTACATTGTTGATATTGTTGGTTGCAATAGGCGCATCCGCCAGACCGGAATTTAATACAGGAGACAGTGCATATGCTTTGGTCAATATGATCAGCTCAATGGGACCTGTAGCGGTTGCTACCATTTCAATACTTATTCTGGCAGGGGCATTATCCATGATGGATTCTATGATCAGCTCTTGGTCAATCGTTTTTGTAAATGATGTATTAACCCCATTTTTCCCTAATATGTCGCCCAAAACACAGACGACTATCGCAAGGGTGTTTACCGTATTGGTAGGCTTTGCAGGATTGATGATGGCGATGACGGATTTACCTACAATCGTCCAGTTGCTTACGCGTGTATATCAAGCAATTGTTCAAGTTTTCCCAGCTGTTTTCCTGGGATTAATCTGGAAAAAAGGCAACAAGTTAAGTGCATGGGGCGGCACTTTGACCGGTATCATAATTGTTGCATATTTTGCGTTTACACAACCTGATTATGTACCTTTTTTAAATGGTATGCAGGGAGGATTAATAGCACTTGCAATTAATTTTCTGGTTTATGTTGCTTTAGCCTATGTTGGAAAACCGGAAAACAACGTAGACGAATTATTTATTGCTATAAAAACAAAAGATATTGATTTGAAAAGGTTAACTTAAAGGTAAATAAAGGAGGCTTTCTCATGGGTGGAACACAAATTATTATATTAATTGCTTTTATATTGGCTATTGTGATTGCTGTAACCACATCCAATAAAATAATGCGTCAGAATAGAGATAAAAAAAATTAAATTTAAGGGCTGGATATTTTTCTAGCCTTTAAAAAAGTATTTACCAATGATGCAATAAGGATTATTTTAGCATATATGAGGAGTGATGTGATGTGATTATAGCAGAAAAAGCGGATATTGTCATAATAAGTGATGCTATTTATACCGGTCAACATAAGGATACCCTAGATGGATTTGTTGCAATCAAAGACAACACAATAATGGCAGTAGGAGATAAGAAAGATATGGAGTCCGTTGTGGGTTCTAACACTCAGGTGTTTGATTATACCTCTAAATTTGTAATGCCGGGATTCTTTGATAGTCATACACATGTGGTCATGGCCGGAATGTATCAGACACATGTGAATTTGGGTGAAGCTAAATCCGAAGATGAAGCAGCACAAATGGTAAAAAAATTTGCTGAAACAGTACCGAATGATCCTTGGATTATTGGGTTTAATTGGTATCATGTATATTGGGAAAATAAAAAATTGCCTACAAAACTATCCTTAGATAAATATATAAAAGATCGACCGGTCTTTCTACTAAATGCTGAAGCTCATGGTGCATGGGTAAATAGTAAAGCTCTTGAGATTGCAGGCATTAATAGAGAAACTATAGATCCCGCCTATGGAGAAATTGAACGATTTGAAAATGGTGATCCAACAGGGTATCTTTATGAAGAAGCACTGGGACTAATAGGCAAATATGCGCTTACCTTTAGTGAAGAGAAGGAAGAAAAGATGATTACAAAGTATATGGAAGGGGCATCTCAATATGGCATTACATCGGTAAATGATATGCAGCCTTATTTTGGTATGAATTTAGGCAGCCCAGATGTATAT
>JANQMT010000185.1:0-29755 GCA_028279945.1 Clostridia bacterium | reverse complement strand
CGTCCTGTTTGTTCACGACTTTTATAGCCCATCTGCCACCTAAATTTTCTGACCAAATGAACACAAAAAAACAAATATTCATACACCTGTATTCATTTTTCTAGTATTTTTTCGATAAGCTGAGGCGTTTTGTTAAAAAACAAAACGCCTTAATAAATTATTGTATATTTAATAATCAAGATTTTTTAACTTTTGTGCTCTTTTAGCTGCGCGCTCAAGCAATTTCTTTTTATTAACGATAATACGTTCATGTTTACCGTGACCAATAACCCCTATCTCATCATAAGCAGTCATTTCAAAAGTAATCTTTGTTCCATTAAATTCAGCAATTTTGACTTCTACAGTAACGGTTTCGCCAAGAATAGTCGTTTTTTCATGAGTAGCCATAGCCATTTTTCCTACTGAAATAAATCCCTCAGGTAGTTTTTTGTCCACAAGATGGACAGATGCATCCAACATCATGGCAACTAAGCTAGGTGTCGCAAAGAGAGTTTCAAGATCGCCGGTTCCATAATTGGCTGCCGTATCATGAGATTCAACTATTTTTTGAGTTGTGTTGGTTTCTCCAATACGAATATTTGGCTTTTCCATAAAGATCCCTCCTAAAAGACAGAATATTCAAAAAATAACTTAACTATATTATACCATATTTTAACGAATTATAGGTTGGTGCTTTATACATAAACCCTATTTATATTATAATATGTGATATAGGCGAGCATATTCTATATTAATATGCCACCTAAATCTAAACTTATTCATTGAAAAGAGAGTTATGAAGATGCTGGGCATTGAAAAAATTGAGAAAAAGAAAAAGGAACCAAATGTATATACCATTTATTTAACCGATGGACAAGCTTACGATATATGGGATGAACTGATGGTAAAATATAAATTTTCAGTTGAAAGGCCTGTTAGTGAAGTGCTGTTAGAGGAAGCTAGAGTAGAAACCCAATATCATAGGGGTAAAGACAGTGCATTAAAATATTTAAGAAATAAAAACAGATCTCTTACTGAAATAGAATTATATCTAAAAAATAAAGCTTATAATATGGATACAATACATAAAGTAAAAGATTTTTTAGTAGAAAATAATTTGATTAATGATGAAGCATTTGCAGAAGCCTATATACAGGAAGCGGTTCACAAAGGCTGTGGTTCCTTAAAGATTAAGTATGACTTGGAGATGAAAGGCATATCAGAAGCAGTCATTGATGAGAAAATTCATCAATACCTACCCAAAGAGCAGGAGCATGAAATGGCTAATTTGATTTTTCAGTCTAAGCTCAATGGTCAAGCTCCCAATGAAAAAAACTGTGCCAAGGCTGCTAGGTATCTGGCGTCTAAAGGATATGATCCGGAAATGATTAATGAGATTGTATATAAATTGATTTAATCCATAGACAAGGGTTGAAATTTGACAGAATATTCTATAGTGATATAATGATTACATTAAAACTTTAAAGCGTTAAAGAGGTGTTGTTATGGAATATGGATCTAAATTGAAAAATCAGTTTACAGATGAACTTTTTGAGTCTATTCTTCAGTTGGAAAATATAGAAGAATGCTACCGTTTTTTTGAGGATATATGTACAGTAAAAGAAATTCAAGCACTGTCACAACGACTAAAAGTAGCAAAACTTCTACAGGAGAATAAAACCTATGCAGAAATCGAGTCCATGACACATGCCAGTACGGCTACAATAAGCAGAGTCAATCGCTGTTTGGTATATGGAGCCGATGGTTATAAATTAATTCTAGAAAGATTAAATAGAAAGTGTGCAGACAAATAAAGTAACCGAGGAGTATACAATGACTAAAAAACTATTTCTTATTTTAAGCCTGATGATACTGTGTACAACCATTGTGTGGGCAAATTCAATGCCAATATATATGTCTGAATATCCTTCCTTTAATATAGCACCAATGGAAGATTGCCCTATTGAGATAGAAAAAGAGATATTAACATTTGATATTAATGAAGAAGATAGTACGATAGCAACGGTGACAGCACATTATAAAATGCTTAACCCTACTGATGAGCGTATTGAACTGCCAATGATTTTTCCATTTGTTTTTGATGCTCGCAAAGGGAATATTTCGTCTGTGACTGTGAATGATAGGCCCATTGAATTTGCAGTAAAAAGAGTAGGCGATGTCAATGGCTTGGACTACTTAAAGGACAAAGAAGCTTTTGAAGAGGCTATTCAAATAGAAGGAATTATTCAAAAGATTAATGAGCCTGTATATCAAATGCAAAGCTTTAATGAAGACGCAGACATTACGGTTTATAGCTTTGATTTTAACGATGAGCAAGAAGGCCGCTGTGAAATATCGTATAATATTAATCCGGATAAAACATTAGTGGTTATTAATGGTTTTAACGGGTATGGACAAATCTCAGATGGAAAATGTACGGTTTCAAAGCATATAAGTAAGAACCATAAAAAAGCATCTATAATTGTGCTGGGAGAAGATACACTTGAGAATTTGGAAGTGATTGAAGGTCATGAGGTGAACATAGAAAAAGATGAAGTCGTTTTAAAGGACTATATCATTGAACAATTAATAGAACCTGAAAAAGAAAGATATGCAATCAATAATGATGAAGAAATAGCCGATGCTTATGGTGTGGTGGCTGAGTATATAGATCAATTATATAATAACGGGGCCCGCGTACTGCATGACGAGGACATAATATACAGCTTAAGCTATCAACAAAACTTAAGCGTCATGTTATATGAAGTATTGTTTGAGTCAAATAGTTCTTTGGATTTAGAGGTGCAATATTTCACAAATGCAACCATTGATAGAGAGAAATCCGAAGATTTCACCAATACATTTGTATATCTTTTAAACCCTGCAAAAGGATGGGCAAAGTTTGGTGAATTGGACATTGTAATCAATATGAGTGACAGACACCCGTATATCATTGATAGCAGTATTCCATTAGAAAAAGGTGAGAATGGCGGGTATACTGCCTCCTTAAAAGGATTACCTGAAGATGATTTAATATTCACCACCTACACAAAAGAGGAGATAACATTTATAGATCGAACAAAAGGAAGGCTTTTTAGAAACTATTTTGGAACATTGTTATTACTGATTATAGTGGGTGTTGTGATACTAGCAGCAGTCATCTATAGTGTAAGAAGAATAATTAGAAATAATAGAAAAAAACTATAGTAAAAATTTGAAATGTGACTTACAGCATAACATTTTTTTCTTCATTTAAGCATTCTTGTTACATTGACAAATACTGTCGAATACTATATCATAATGAGTGTTCTGATTGTGAAAAAAATATTTTACATCATGTATAATTTCGTTTATTTTGGGACGAGAGTTTCTACCTGTAAACCCTAATTTACAGACTACAGGATGTTTATTGTATATAATATACATTGGTTTGTGTATTATCATACTTTATGTGCAATAAACTCCTCATCCAAAAATGAGGAGTTTTTTTAATTCAAAAGGCTTTGTTAAATGGGAACAGCCGATAGAAGCTTGCCTCTTAAAATAAAGCAGTCAGATGAAGAATATGTATGAAAATGAGGGGATTAAAATGAAAAAGTTATTAGTATTTGTTTTAGCGGTCTCTATGATTTTTACATTAGCAGCATGTGGTGGCTCTGATAATGCTGAAGAATCATCCGGTGATGATGCCGTCAAAGTTGCTCTAGCGGTTACGGGACCAGTGAATGACGGCGGTTGGTGTGCGGTTGCTTATGAAGGACTGTTAGCAGTAGAAGAAGAGTTTGGTGCAGAAGTGTCCTACACTGAAAATGTACAAGCAACGGATATGGAGGCTGTATTTACAGACTATGCAGCTCAGGGATATGACGTAGTCATCGGTCATGGCTTCCAGTTCGGTGACCCGGCTATGAGTGTTGGCAGTAAATACCCTGACACTAAATTTGTATGTATAGAGGCCACTGCTGAAGGAGAAAATGTTGCTTCATATGTTATGAAATGTAATGAAGCAGGTTACTTAATGGGTGCTCTTGCTGCAAGTATGTCGGAGGCAGGCAGTATTGGAATGATATCCGGATTAGAAGGACCTTCACTGATTAAGATAGTAGAAGCATATAAAATTGGTGCACGTGAAATAAACCCTGACATCAAAGTTGCACAAGCCTATACAGGTTCTTTTGATGATATTGCAAAAGCAAAAGAAGCGGCAATGGCAATGGTGAACGAAGGTGCTGATGTTTTAAGCCACTGTGCCAACCAAGCAGGTATGGGCGTTATCAAGGCTGCTGAAGAAAATGGTTTATTAGCTACAGGGGATTCATACGATCAAAACTTTGTTTCAGAAGATACCGTCATGTGTAGTACCGTTTATAATGTACCCATTTTAATTAAAGCGGCTGTCAATGATGTCATTAACGGTACATTTGAAGGCGGTATCCACGAGTTGGGCATGACAGAAGGTGTTGTAGATATTGCACCTTACAATGGATTTGAAGATAAAATTCCAGAAGAAGTAAAAGCAAAAATTGATGAATTAAAGGCTCAAATCATAAGCGGCGAACTAGTGGTACCAGCGGTTGTTGAAATAACAAACTAAGATATACATAGAAAACAAAGAAAGTGTTTTTTAATAAGCTTCAGTGGGTTTCCTACTGAAGCTTTAGGCTTTTTCCTACACGAGATACCATTTAAGAAAATTGGGAGTGATAAGTAAAATGGCTTTTTTAAAAATGACAGGCATACATAAAGCTTTTCCGGGGGTCATTGCAAATGATAATGTTTCTTTAGAGGTGAATCAAGGAGAAATACTGGCCTTGCTTGGAGAGAATGGTGCCGGTAAAACCACATTAATGAATATTTTGTATGGGCTTTATCATGCGGATAAAGGTGATATTTATCTTGAAGGAAAAAAAGTTGCTTTTGCTTCCCCAAAGAGTGCTATAAAAGCCGGTATAGGTATGGTGCACCAGCATTTTATGCTGGTTCAGACATTGACCGTTTTGCAAAATATAATTTTAGGCTTAAAGCCAAAAGGATATCCTTTCATAGACTATAAAAAAATCTCCAAGCAAATAAAGGAAATTTCAAACAAATATGGATTGGCAGTAGATGTCAATCAAAAAATTTCGGAGCTTTCAGTTGGAGAAGAACAAAGAGTAGAGATACTAAAATCTTTATATCGAGATGCAAAACTCTTAATATTCGATGAGCCGACTGCTGTTTTAACACCTCAAGAAACGGAAGAGTTTTTTTCAATTTTAAAACGCTTAAAGCAAGAAGGGCATGCCATTATTATTATTACACACAGAATGTCGGAAATTATGCAGGTCAGTGACCGAGTCACCATTTTAAGAGATGGAAAAAATGTAGCAACACTAAAAACTAAAGCAACCAATCCCCATGAATTGTCTCTGCATATGATAGGCAGGGAACTCAATCATATTCAAAACAATGGGGTTGAAGAAAAAGACGATTTGCTACTCAGTATAAAAAGTTTAACGGTAAAAGGAAAAGCAGAAAATAGACTGAAAAATATCAATCTGGATATTCACAAGGGCGAGATAATAGGGATTGCCGGTGTAGATGGCAATGGGCAAAAAGAATTTTGTGAAGTCATTGCCGGAATAAGGAAATGCCATAGTGGAGAAGTCAAGTTTTGTGGACAATCCATTAACCAAGCAACGGTTTTAGAAAGATACAATAAAGGGATTTCATATGTTCCGGATGATCGGCACAAAGACGGGTTGGTTTTAGACCTTGATGTGTCCCAAAATCTGATCATGCGTTCATATAGACGATCACCTTTTTGCAAAAATATATGGATCAATCATCAAGCCATCCATCAGATGGCTGAAGATACGGTTTCAGCCTATAAAATAAAAACGCCGAAGATTACCACAAGTGTAAAATTACTGTCGGGAGGGAATCAACAGAAAGTCATATTGGCCAGAGAATTATATGATAACCCTGAACTCATAGTGGTGTCTCAACCCACAAGAGGATTGGATATTGGTGCCACTGAAAATGTGAGAGAGCTCCTTCTGAAGATGAGAAATAATAATAAAAGCGTATTATTGGTTTCGGCAGATTTAGATGAAATATTAACACTCTCGGATCGAATTGCTGTCATGTTTGACGGAGAAGTTGTAGGTGTGCTCAAAAATGATGAAAATTTGGATATGCAGGAACTAGGTGCTCTAATGGCAGGGCATGTTAAGGAAGGGGCGGCACCATGCAAGGAAAAGCAACTAGCAAAATTACAAGAAATCTCTTAAATAGTTTGGCTATTATTTTAATTGTATTATTGGTTTCAACATGCCTGATAGCTATTGCAAATGAAAGTCCATTAAAAGCTTATAAAGCATTTTGGTTTGGTATATTTGGAACTATGAACGGATTTGTTGAAATTTTTGTCAAAGCAACACCTTTAATCTTTGCAGGTCTTGGAATTGCCATAGCCTTTAAAAGCGGCTTTTTTAATATCGGTGCAGAAGGACAATTGTATATGGGCGCTATTGGTGCAACCATAATATCCATATGTCTGACGGATATTCCCGGCCCTTTAAGGCTGATGTTATCTATTATTACGGGCTTTCTATTTGGAGGGGTATGGGCGTTAATACCGGGTCTTTTAAAAGCAAAGTTTAATATATCGGAAATCATCACCACCATCATGTTCAATTACATAGCCATTAATATAACTGCTTTAGCGGTGAGAGGCGCTTTGAAAGAGGAAGGGTATCTTCCACAGACCCCGTTAATTGAAAGCTCAGCA
Source organism: Clostridia bacterium (assembly GCA_028279945.1). Lineage (GTDB taxonomy): Bacteria > Bacillota > Clostridia > Peptostreptococcales > JAAYPU01 > JAKSCF01. Next base: position 23,004 of record JANQMT010000185.1, on the reverse strand, counting down.
AGATTACCTGAATTACTATTGCCAACCAGACTGCATGCAGGATTTCTTTTGGCGTTGTTAATGGTATGGTTTATTTGGTGCCTCATGGAGAAAACAAAGATGGGCTATGAATTACAAGTAGTGGGATTAAATAAAAGAGCGGCACAGTGTACCGGCGTTTCAGTCATGAAAAATATTATAAGATCAGCATTTCTAAGTGGAGGGCTGGCAGGACTGGCCGGAATGAGTGAGGTGCTGGGCATTCAATACAGGTTGTTGGATGGTATTTCAGGAGGCTGCGGATATACAGCCATATTAGTGGCACTTTTAGGCGGCAATAACCCGATAGGTGTACTGGCTGCAGCTTTAGGGTTTGCAACTCTGCAAGTGGGTTCTAATACCATGCAGAGACAACTGGGCATACCGGTATCTATTGTTCTGATTATTCTTGGATTAATTGTATTATTAATACTTGCTAAAGATTTCTTTTTTAAGCAGGGCATATTTAAAAGGATAAAAAGGGGTGAAGAAAAATGCTAGAACAAATATTTACAATCACATTCTTGACCACTTTTTTAACTGCCAGTGTTAGAATGGCAGTGCCCATTATTTTTGCCGGACTGGGAGAAACCTTTTCGGAAAAGGCAGGCATACTCAACATTGGCGTTGAGGCGATTATGCTTTCCGGTGCATTTGCCAGCTTTGCTTTTACATATATAACCGGCAGCTTATGGGTCGGATTAGTTGGTGGTATGTTAGGCGGCTTGGTTGTAAGCTTAATCCACGGGTTGTTTTCTGTTTATATGAGAAAAGATCAGACCGTTACGGGAATAGCTTTAAATATGTTGATGCTTGGAGCAACCAGCTTTATGTTTAAAGTACTGGTGAGCAGTAATCCTAACTTCCCACAAATTGATACATTCGGCAAGATTGAAATTCCGGTTCTATCGAAAATACCAATTATAGGACAAGCTTTCTTTAATCAGGATATTATCGTATATGCATCATATGTATTGATTACTTTAAGTGTAATATTGCTATATAGGACAACCTGGGGGCTATCCTTTACCGCAGTGGGAGAACATCCAAGGGCTGCGGATACGGTAGGGATACAAGTCTATAAAACACGTTACTTAGCTGCCACAATTAACGGCATACTGGGTGGTATTGGCGGTGCCTACTTGACCCTTGTCCAGCTGGGCGTTTTTATGGAAAACGTAACGGCAGGGCGTGGATATATTGCTTTAGCTGTGGTTATTTTTGGTAAGAGGCATCCCATAGGTGTATTTTTAGGGGCATTACTCTTTGGTGCGGCTGATGCATTTCAATTTAGATTACAAGCCATTGGTATAGAGCTGCCATCACAATATCTGACGATGTTACCCTATGTGGTGACGTTAACAGTATTACTGCTTTCAGCTAAAAACAGCCGGGACCCTCAAAGCCTTGGTAAACCCTATGTAAGTGATGCCAGATAAAGAGGGGCTGGGAAATAGTTAATAAAAAATGGAGGAATAACCATGAAACAAATATATATTAAGAATGCTTTACTACTCACAATGGATGACCATTTACAAGCTTATGAATCAGGTGGTGTTTTAATTGAAGGGGATAGGATTGTTGATGCAGGGCATATCGATGCTCAGCTGATAAAGCCTGATGCTGAAGTTATGGATGCCAAAGGTAAGATTGTAATGCCAGGATTGATTAATACCCATGTTCATACCTCACAGCAGTTAGGAAGAGGACTGGGAGATGATGTCAACCTTTTGACATGGCTGCATGAAAGAATTTGGCCATATGAGAGCAATTTGTCGGAAGAAGATTCATATGTATCCACTTTAATGTGCAACCTTGAGTTGATAAAATCCGGTGTTACTGCATTTGCAGAGCCAGGCGGTCAATTTGTTTCAGGGATGGCCAAAGCTGTAACAGAGACAGGTATTCGAGGTATGCTTGCCAAATCCATTATGGACTCAGGAGAAGGGCTTCCCGGTGCATGGCAAAAGACGACGCAGGAAGAGCTGGATATACAGGAAGAAAATATAAGAAAATACCACAACACAGCAGATGGACGTGTTCAAGTATGGTTTGGGATAAGAACGATTTTTAATGCCACCGATGATTTGATTGTCAGAACAAAAGAATTAGCAGATCGATACAACGTGGGTGTGCATATGCACGTGGCGGAAATTAAAGAAGAGGTTGAATTTGCAAAAGAGACAAGAGGGGCAACGACAGTAAAACATCTGGATAACTTAGGTGTGCTGGATAAAAACTTCTTAGCCGTGCACACGGTTTGGATGACAAATGAGGAAATTGAGATATTTAGAGACAGACAAGTAAAGGTGTCCCATAACCCGGCAGCGGCCATGCGTGTCCTTGGATTTGCAAAAGTACCGAGAATGCTTAGAGAAAATATCTGTGTTACCATAGGAACCGATGGTGCACCGTCTAATAATCGAATGAACATGATTGATGAAATGTGGTTAACGTCTTTAATTCATAAAGGATGGCGATTAGATCCTACAGTGGTAAAAGCTCAGGAAATATTAAAGATGGCAACCATTAATGGTGCAAAGGCCATACTGGACGAGAAGAATCTTGGAAGCATAGAAAAAGGAAAAAAAGCAGACTTAATTATTATTAACCCAAATACCGTAGACATGCTGCCGTTACATGATGCGGTGGCCAACCTTGTGACATCTATGAGTGGTCAAAATGTGGAGAGTATGATTTGTGACGGCAAATGGATCATGAAAGACCGCAAAGTCTTAACGGTAGATGAAGGGGCTGTTATTGCCGAAGCAAAGGATAGAGCCAAGTCGATTTACAAGAGAGCGGGTATTATACTTCCGGATAGATTTCCAATGAAGTAAAGGTTTAAGAGGTTGAATGAATGTTATATTGAATAGATGTCATTGCGAGGAATGAAGGGAGAATCCATTTGTTTACATTTAAAGAGTATGTTTCCGCAAAAAGTATAAAAGAAGCATATGAACTGCTTAACCAAAATAAAAACAATGTTGTACTGGGCGGTTTGTTATGGCTTAAGATGGGGAGGAAACATTATAATACGGCAATCAACTTATCTCACTTGGGGTTGGATACAATCACAGAGACAGAATCTGAAATTGAGATTGGCTGCATGACAACACTCAGACAAATTGAAACCAGTCCAATATTAAACCATTATTTTAACGGCGTACTTTCTGAAACCGTAAAACATATTGTGGGCATACAATTCAGAAACTGCGCTACTATAGGCGGGAGTGTGTATGCCAGGTTTGGGTTTTCTGATGTTCTAACCACCTTAATGGCATTAGATACTTATGTTTACTTGTATGAAGGCGGTATAATGCCCCTGGAACAATTCGTTAATATGCCTTATAAAAAAGACATTTTAATTAAAATAATCATTAAAAAAAATGGTTCCGGTGCAGCTCATTTAAGTCATAGAATAACGGCTACCGATTTTCCGGTTTTAGCGGTCTCACTCAGCCTGTGTCAAGATAAATGGAAAATCGCGGTGGGAGCAAGGCCTGCTAAGGCTAAACTGGCTTATGAAGTTTCAAATTTGTTATCTCAAAATCCATTGGATGATGAAATAGATGCTGCCTGCTGTCTGCTTACGGATGAGCTTAATTTTGGGACAAACCTAAGAGGGTCATCAGAGTATAGAAAGATTTTAGCAAAAGTCCTTGTTAAGAGAGGGGTAAAAGAGATATGCGGATAAAATGTCACATCAATTCCAGATTGTTTCAAGAAGAAATAGAGCCGGATATGCTGCTGATAGATTTTTTACGCCTTTTAGGTTTCTATAGTGTAAAGCGAGGCTGCGATACTGGAAACTGCGGCTTATGCACCGTTTGGGTGAATGATAAGCCTGTATTATCTTGCTCAGTGTTGGCAGCAAGTGTCAATGAGAAAAACATTACAACCCTAGAAGGACTACAAGAGGAAGCCAAAGAATTTGGAGAATTTCTTGCTGATGAGGGGGCGGACCAATGTGGTTTTTGCAGTCCGGGTTTTGTTATGACCATACTGGCTATGAAAAGAGAGCTTGAAGCCCCAACCTTAGAGGCAATAAAATGGTATCTATCCGGGAATTTATGCCGATGCACAGGCTATATGGGACAATTAAGAGCAATTCAAAAGTATTTGGAATCCGGAAAGGAAGGTGCCTAGATGAAAACTGTCAATAAAGGCATTAGAAAACTGGATGCTATGGCATTGGTAACCGGAAAGCCGGTATATACAGATGATATTGCGCCTAAAAACTGCTTAGTTGTTAAAGTGCTCAGAAGCCCTCATGCTTATGCACAGATTTTGAATATAAATAAGGACCTTGCGTTGAAAGTGCCTGGAATAGAGTGTATCTTCACGTATCAAGATGTTCCTGACAATAGGTTCACTATGGCAGGGCAATCCTATTCTGAGCTGAGCCCTTACGATCGGCTTATTCTTGATGAGTATGTCAGATATGTGGGGGACCCGGTAGCCATAGTGGCGGGTATCAACGAGAAAGTTGTCAACAAAGCGTTAAAGCTGCTTAAAGTAGAATATAAGGTACTTGAGCCCGTACTTAATTTTGAAGACGCCATAGACAATCCTTCCGTCATCCATACAGAAGACAATTATCATACCAATTTTGAGATGGGTAATGAAGCGAGTAGAAATATCTGTTGTTCCGGTAATTCTGAAAGTGGTGATGTGAATAAGGAATTTGAAAAATGTGATGTTATCATCGATGAAGTCTACCATACAAAAGCCAACAATCAGGCTATGATGGAAACATTCAGAACGTATACCTACATGGATCACAACCATCGATTGAATATTGTAAGCTCTACACAGGTCCCGTTTCATGTTAGAAGAATTGCTGCAAGAGCGCTTGACGTGCCAAAGGCAAGGATTAGAGTCGTTAAACCCAGAATCGGCGGTGGATTTGGTGCGAAACAAACCATTGTTAGTGAAATATTCCCTGCTTTTGTCACTTTAAAAACCGGGAAGCCGGCTAAAATGATTTTTGACCGATATGAATCTTTCTCTGCATCCACCAGTCGACATGAGATGAAAATAAGAGTAAGAATTGGTTCTGACAAAGAAGGAAATATCAAGGCCATACACGTTTATACCCTCTCAAATACAGGGGCTTATGGTGAACACGGTCCTACGACAGTGGGCTTAACAGGACATAAAACCATACCTCTGTATAACAAGGCCGAAGCCTATAAGTTTGAATACCATGTCGTTTATACCAATACCATGTCAGCAGGTGCTTTTCGCGGCTACGGTGCTACCCAAGGGACTTTTGCAGTTGAATCGGCAATTAATCAGCTGGCAGCAGAACTTAAAATGGACCCTATAGAATTAAGGTTTAAGAACATGCTTGAAGTTGGAGAAGTCATGCCTGCTTATCATGGTGAAACCCTTACAAGCTGTACCCTAAAAAACTGTCTTGAAAAAGGAAAAGAATTGATTCAGTGGGATAAAAAATATCCATGTCAATATGTAAGTGATACAAAAGTACGAGCCGTAGGTGCTGCTATGACCATGCAAGGCTCGGGAATTGCGGGTATTGATATTGCCTCTGTAGAGATAAAGCTAAATGATGATGGATTTTATACCTTAATGATTGGGGCTACAGATATGGGGACGGGTTGTGATACGATTTTAGGTCAAATGGCTGCAGAATGCCTGGCGTGTGAAATGGATAAAATCATTGTTCAAGGTGTAGACACAGATCAATCCCCTTATGATACCGGCTCCTATGCGTCAAGTACCACTTATGTAACAGGTATGGCTGTGATTAAAGCATGTGAAAATTTGAAAGGCCAAATCATCCAGGAGGCATCAAAGATCATGAAGGCAGATGTGGAGAGCTTAAAATTTGATGGTTTTAAAATATATAATCCGGAGAAAAGCATCACTTTGGATCGCTTGGCACAAGAATTGGTTGTTGGAGACGGCAATTGCTTGATGGCAAATGCTTCTCATTCCAGTCCGGTTTCCCCGCCCCCATTTATGGCAGGGTTTGTTGAAATTGAACTGGATTTGGAAACGGGAAAAATCGACATTGTTAATTACATTGGCGTCGTAGATTGTGGGACACCCATTAACCCTAACCTTGCTCGAATCCAAACAGAGGGTGGTATCGTGCAGGGTATTGGTATGGCTGTGTATGAAGATATAACTTACACACCCTCCGGTAAGATGAGAAATAACTCTTTTATGCAATACAAAATACCTTCAAGATTGGATGTAGGTCATGTTAGAGTAGAGTTTGAAAGCAGTTATGAACCTTCAGGACCTTTCGGGGCAAAATCCATTGGAGAAGTGGTTATTAATACACCTTCGCCGGCAATTGCTCATGCTATTTATAATGCATGCGGTGTACATATGCGTACATTGCCTATGACAGCTGAAAAAATACTAATGGAGAAAATGAAAAATGAAGATTAACGGAATCTTACTAGCTGCCGGCAGGAGCAGGCGATTTGAAGGTAACAAACTATTGACAGAGTTGGGTGGCAAGCCCCTTATTTGTCATACCATAGATAAAGTTATGGAAGTTGAATTTAATGATCTTGCTATGGTTACCGGACATCAAGAAATCCAAGACATAGCTAAGCAAAATAATATAAGGCCGGTTATGAATCATCATCCTGATAAGGGGATGAGTTATTCTGTTCAATTAGGGATTAAAGAAACCTTAGAATGTGATGCCTATATGTTTATGGTGTGTGACCAACCACATTTATCTCTGCGTACCATTAAGCAAATGATGGACTTGTCCGGCAAATGTGAAAAAGGAATTATTTGTGCAGGATATAAAGATAGACTGGGTAACCCTTGCATTTTCTCTTGTCAATATAAGGATAAATTTTTTGATTTGTCAGGGGATGTAGGCGGAAGAAAGATTATTCAGAACAATTTTGAGGATGTTCACGTTTATCAAGTTCAAAATGAGATAGAACTCCTTGACATAGATACGGTCAGTGACTTTCATAGAGCCATTGAAGCGGATAATTGAGGATTACCCATCAAAGGTATATGATTAGAATAAACAACAAAAATAAATACAAATTAATACAATAGTCTTGACATCGGCAGGCAATCATATTAAAATTAAGAAAATCATAAAAGCGATGAGTAAGAGTAGTAGGCAATATCTCTGAGATTCAAGAGAGCCGGCGTTGGTGGGAATCCGGCATCAAGGAATGTGCTGAATGGGCTTACGAGTGGGAACTGAAAATTGCAGTAGGTGACCCGGGAACTCCCGTTATAGAGTTAAGATATCGGATTAGTCCTGTATCTGAAGAGTGGGTTATAAACCAATATGAGGTGGCACCGCGGAAATCCGTCCTCTATATGCTTGCATATAGAGGCTTTTTTATTGCGTAAAATGCTTTATAGACAATCTCATGACACTCATTGCTTTTAAAAAAAGTTAAATGGAGGATAATGAAATGGAAAGAAAAGAATTTTTTGGACAATTTGGAGGAACCTTTGTACCGGAGCCGTTAAAGGAAGTATTAGAAGAAGTAGCGGAGAATTTTTATAAGTTTATTGATGAACCGGATTTTCAAGAAGAATTGATGTATTATCATAAACAATATACCGGCAGACCCAATCCTTTATATTTGGCAGAAAAGCTGACAGAAAAATATGGCGGTGCCAAAATATATCTTAAGAGAGAAGACTTAAATCATACCGGAGCCCACAAGATTAATAATACCATTGGTCAAGTTTTGCTTGCTAAAAGAATGGGAAAGAAAAGAGTGATTGCAGAAACTGGGGCCGGACAGCACGGCGTTGCAACGGCTACTGTATGTGCAATGTTTGGTATGGACTGTACCATTTATATGGGAGAAATAGATACCAAACGACAAGAATTAAATGTTTTCAGAATGGAACTTTTAGGCGCCAAAGTTGTACCTGTTATCAGCGGAACCAGAACATTAAAAGATGCTGTAGATGCAGCATTAGGCGATTTTGTTGAAAATGCCGGCAGCACCTATTATCTTTTGGGTTCAGCTGTTGGACCTCATCCATACCCTGTCATGGTTAGAGAATTCCAAAGCATCATTGGAAAAGAGGCAAAGGAGCAGATTTTAGAGCAAGAAGGGCGGTTACCTGACTATCTTATAGCATGCGTTGGAGGCGGAAGTAATGCTATCGGTTTGTTCCATCCGTTTTATGATGACCAAGATGTAAAAATTATCGGTGTTGAGCCTGCTGGAAAAGGACTGGATACAGCCGATCATGCAGCAACCATCACGAAAGGTACTGTAGGTATTATTCACGGCTTTAAATGCTATAACTTACAAGATGACCAAGGAGAACCCCTTCCTGTTCACTCAGTAGCGGCCGGATTGGACTATCCCGGTGTAGGACCTGAGCATAGTTACTATAAAGAATCAGGCCGAGGGGAATATACATCTATAACTGATAAAGAGGCAATTGATGCTTTTCATGAGCTGTCCAGAGTAGAGGGTATTATTCCTGCCATTGAGAGTTCTCACGCAATAGCACAAGCTATTAAAGCAGCTAAAGTGCTTCCAAAAGACAAAATCATCATAGTGAATTTATCCGGCAGAGGGGATAAAGATGTGGCTCAAGTTAAAGAAATGATGGAATCCGGTGAGATATAAATATCTGATTGTTAACTAATGATAGCAGTATGTACAGTTTTCACTACTAAAATAAGGAAAGATTTTTCCCATTGGTTTGTGATATAATAGGAATGCATCTACTAAATAGAACTTTTTTATAGAAAAATTTTGGTAGATGCATTTTGATTATAATAAAAAATAATAATTTGATATTCAATAGATTAAAGGGGAAAACATATGTTACTGAAATGTCAAAGAAAAAAATTTTGTTAAATATTTATAAATTTAAGTGTTTTTTTATTCAAAATTTTGGTACAGTATAAGTACAACTTATGTCACTTCATAAAAAAATGAGGTAGTGTTTTGTTTTTTGGACAGTTTATCTCAAAAATAATCTAACTAAATTCTTTTTATTCTTATTGACTTTAATTGTTTCCCCGTGTTATTTTATTAACAAACTACTTGTTGTTCTATAATTAAATTAAACAAGTAGATACAACGCCATGCGTTTAAGCCATCATGATCACGAAATTAAAAAATGTTAATAAATTATCAATCATTGTCAATCATATAACAATTAAACTTTATGTGGCATGAAAGTTGCAAATGTATCCTAACCAGGGTACAAGTTTCCTTAACATATTAATTTATTAAAGGAAAAAAAATCTATCTTGTAAATTTTTTAGAACATTTTTAATTTAATCAGGTAAGAAACAAAGGAGTGAAGAGAATGTGTGAAAAAAATAATTGTCAATGTCCAGGGGGCAGCCAATCACCGGCGTTTGATTTTTCAAAACTAGACCCAGTTTTGAATAAGTACAAAAAAACTCCGGGCAGTTTGATTACAATTCTTCAAAATGCACAAGACATTTTTGGCTATTTGCCCAAAGAAGTAATGAATTATATTGCTAAGGAAACAGGCATTAAAGTAGCAAAAATTTATGGCGTAGTATCTTTTTATACTCAATTTAGGCAAGAGCCTGTAGGAAAAAATTTGATTATGTTATGCCAAGGAACCGCTTGTCATGTTAACGGTTCTAAAATGATAGAAGATGCTATCTGTGAAGAGCTTAATATCGCCGAGGGCGAAACAACAGAAGATGGACTATTTACTTTAAATAATGTTGCATGTTTAGGGTGCTGCAGTCTTTCACCGGTCATGATGATAAATGGTGAAACATTTGGAAATCTAACCAAGGAAAGTACAAAGCAAGTGTTAAAAGACATTCGTCAGAAAGATTCTGGGGAGGTGAAATAAGATGAGAATTATCGTTGGACAAGGCAGCTGCGGTATTGCAGCAGGTGCAAAGAAAGTATACGATGAAATCGAAAGGATTATAGAAGAAAAAAATATAGAGACAACTTTAGAAATAACAGGATGTATCGGAACCTGTTATCTGGAACCCATAGTAGATATCATCAACGATAAAGGAGAAAAGAGCACTTATGTAAGTGTTCAGCCGAATCAAGTTGAAGATTTGATTGATAAACATTTAAAAGAGGACATATCAAAAGATGCAGTCATTTCAGATGAGGACCAAACCATACTCGATAAGCAAAAGCGTATTGCTTTGAAAAATTGTGGCGTGATTAATCCTGAGAGCATTGAAGAATATATAGCAGCCGGCGGCTATAAGGCTACGAAAAGAGTGTTAACCGAAATGTCACAAGATGATGTTGTTAATGAGATGAAAATTTCAGGACTTGGTGGAAGAGGTGGAGCAGGATTCCCTACATGGTTTAAGTGGGATGCGGCTAAAAAATCACCAGGAAAAGAAAAATACATTGTCTGTAATGCCGATGAGGGAGACCCGGGTGCATTCATGGATAGAAGTATCCTGGAAGGTGACCCGCATGCTTTAATTGAGGGTATGATAATCGGTGGATATGCCATAGGTGCTATTGAAGGGATTATCTATGTAAGAGCAGAATATCCTTTGGCTATCGTTCGATTGGAAAAAGCCATTGAACAAGCAAGAGCAAAAGGATTTTTAGGTAAAGATATATTGGGAACAGGTTATGACTTTGATATGAGAATCAAAGCAGGAGCAGGTGCCTTCGTATGCGGTGAAGAGACTGCCTTAATTGCTTCGTTAGAAGGTGAAAGAGGTATGCCTAGATTGAAGCCTCCTTTCCCGGCACAAAAAGGATATTGGCAAAAGCCTACTAACATTAATAATGTAGAAACTTTTGCAAATGTGCCTTGGATTATGGTCAATGGCGGCGAAGCATTTGCAGCCCTTGGAACCGAAAAGAGTAAAGGAACAAAAGTATTTGCACTAACCGGTAAGATTAAAAAAGGTGGTCTGGTAGAAATACCTATGGGGCTGACTTTAAGAGAAGTTATCTATGACATAGGCGGGGGTATTAAAGACGATAAAGCATTTAAAGCGGTTCAAATGGGCGGACCTTCCGGAGGCTGTATACCTGCAAGCCTAGTCGATACCGTTATAGATTATGCTTCCATAACAAAAACAGGCGCTATCATGGGATCCGGCGGTATGGTTGTTATGGATGAAACCACATGTATGGTAGATATGGCAAGATTTTTCCTTGAGTTTACCAGAAAAGAATCTTGCGGTAAATGTAACTATTGCCGTATTGGAACGATGCGTATGTTGGAAATCCTGGAAAGAATTACTCAAGGTGAAGGTAAAGAAGGCGACATCGAATTGTTGGAAGAATTAGCGATTAAAGTAAAAGAAGGCTCTTTGTGCGGATTAGGACAAACAGCACCAAATCCAATACTAACTACTATTAAATACTTTAGAAATGAATATGAGGATCATATTTACAACAAGAAATGTACAGCCAAATCATGTACAAATCTTCTTACATTTACTATTGATGAAGAAAAATGTATAGGATGCACATTGTGTGCTAGAAATTGTCCGGTAGATGCTATCTTAGGAGAAGTGAAAAAATTACATGTCATTGATCAAGAAAAATGTATTCAATGTGGTAAGTGTGAATCTGCTTGTAAATTTAGCGCAATCAATATAGATTAATAGAAAGTTGGTGAGATAAATGAAAAAGTTTAAATTAAATATAAATGGTAAAGAAGTCGTAGGATTTAGCGGGCAAACCATTTTACAAGTGGCACAAGAAAATGATATTTATATTCCAACACTTTGCTATGACGAACGAACAGAAATATATGGATCATGTGGATTGTGTATGGTAGAAGTAGACGGCATCCCTAAACTATTAAAAGCCTGCGCCACAGAAATTTCAGATGGTATGATTGTAAGAACCGATACAAATAGAGTAAAAGAATCTAGAAAAACGAACTTAGAATTGTTACTATCACAGCATATAGGGGATTGTAGACCGCCGTGTATGTTAGCGTGTCCTGCAGGAACCGACTGCCAAGGATATGTAGGCTTAATAGCAAATGGTGAGTATGAAGAATCATTAGAATTGATTAAGAATAAAATTCCCCTTCCCGGAGCTATTGGTAGAGTATGTCCACATCCATGCGAAGATGCTTGTAGAAGAGAATTGGTAGATCAGCCTGTTTCTATTGCTTGGTTAAAGCGATTTGCATCTGATATGGATTTAGGAAGCGGTAATCCTTTCATACCGGAAATTAAACCGGAAACAGGTAAGCGAGTTGCGGTAATCGGTGGAGGACCAGGCGGACTTTCAGCTGCATATTACCTAAGAATGGAAGGTCATGGTATCACTATATTCGAAGCAATGCCTAAAATGGGCGGTATGCTGAGATATGGTATTCCGGAATATAGATTACCAAAATCATTATTAGATGAAGAAATAGCCCTAATTGAAGAAATGGGCGTAGAAATGATAAACAATACCAAAGTAGGCAGAGATATTGCATTTGATAAAATAAGAAAAGAATATGATGCGGTATATATGGCTTTAGGTGCTTGGAAAAGTGCACCAATGGGCATGCCGGGAGAAGAATTGGATGGCGTGATCGGCGGTATTGACTTCTTAGAAAAAGTAGTAACCAACGAAGAAGTTAAGCTTGGTGAAAGAGTTGCAATCGTTGGTGGCGGAAATACCGCTATGGATGCATGCAGAACCTCAGTAAGATTAGGTGCTGAGGAAGTATATGACGTCTATAGACGTACCAGAGATGAAATGCCTGCAGAAGAAATCGAAATCGTAGAAGCAGAAGAAGAAGGCGTTACCTTTAAATATTTAACGAATCCAATAGAGATTATCGGAGATGAAAATGGAAAAGTAAGCAAAATCAGACTTCAAAAAATGAAATTAGGTGAACCCGACGAAAGCGGAAGAAGAAGACCTGTTCCAATTGAAGGCGAAGAAGAAGTTTTAGAAGTCGATAATGTCATTATTGCAATTGGTCAAGCTGTTAATCCGGAAGGATTTGACGGCTTAATGCTTACAAAACGCAATGGTATTATTGGAGACGAAGAAACCTTTATGACCAATATGGAAGGTGTTTTTGTTGGTGGTGATTGCTGTAATGATAAGATTTCTATAGCCATTGAAGCCATTGCAGATGCTAAAGCAGCAGTAGAAACTATTAATGGATACCTGGCTGGAGAGACCGTTAAATTTGTTAAACCATACTTTGTAGAAAGAGATGATCTAACTCCGGAGGATTTTGAAGAAAGAGAAAGACGCTTTAGACCCGAAATGAGTCATTTAAGTCCGGAGCAAAGAAACCATAACTTTGAAGAAATCGTTAAAGGCTTTACACAAGAGCAAGCAAAAGAAGAAGCTATGAGATGTTTAGAGTGCGGTTGTCATGACTACTTTGAATGTAAGCTGGTAGACTTTGCAAATCAATATGATGTTAAACCGGAAAGATTTGCAGGACAAATCGACAAAGTAGAATTTGAAGACGATCATCCATTCATCCTTCGAGATCCAAACAAATGTATTTTATGCGGACTTTGTGTAAGAGTTTGTGATGAGGTTATGGGTGTTACAGCACTGGGCCTTGTAGATAGAGGTTTTGACACAGTTGTAAAGCCTGCTTTAGAAGAGCCGTTGCTTGAATCAGGCTGTGTATCATGCGGTCAATGTATCAGTGTATGCCCAACGGGAGCACTTGGAGAGAAATTAAGTATGGATAAACCTGTTCCTGTGGATGCTGATTCGGTCAACACGACTTGTTCTTTCTGCTCGGTAGGATGCAGCATGCACCTTACGTCTAAAGGTAATACATTATTTAGAGCATTACCGGATAAAGAAAGTGTTGTGAACAAAGGCTTACTTTGCGGCAAAGGACGATTTGGTTTTGATGTTGCAAAAGAAGACGGCAGACTGCTGAAACCATTGGTAAGAAAAGATGGCGAATTGGTGGAAACCTCTTGGAACGATGCGTTTGTATTTGCAGCTAAGAAAGTACAAAGCATATTTGTGAAAAATGGCAGAGATAAAGTAGGTGTATCTATCTCCGACAGATATACCAATGAAGAAGCTTATGTGATGAATAAGCTGGCAGCTGTATTAGGTGCTAAGGCTTTCTGTTTTAACCATAGAGAAAGCGGGCTTCAAAGTGTTCTTGGAATCAATGCTTCTCCAAATACAATGGATGAATTATTAGCCACAGATTTAATATTGGCCGTAGGTTATATCACAAAACAAAATCCTGTTGCATTATTGAAAATGCGTCAAGCAGTGAACAATGGTGCAAAACTAATCGCTGTTAACCCTGAAAGAGAAACCATGCACGACAACCCAGATCAATTCATTACACCTGAGAACAATGTCAAATTCTTAAAAGAAATTGCAAAAGCATTAATTGATTTAGGTAAAGTACCTGCTAATGCAGAGGGTTTTGATGCCTTCAAAGAAAGCCTTGCAGATATACATGTCGGTCAAGAAGCCAAAGAGGTTGCTGAAGCTTATGCTTCTGCTAAAAAAGCCATGATTGTCTTTACTCAAAACTTCTTATCTGTTGAAGGTGCAAAATTAATTGCTGATATTGCTGTGATTTCCGGACACATTGGAGGTCCAAGAAATGGTATTGTTGAATTAAAATCTAAGAATAACAGCCAAGGTTTATTAGACTTAGGCATTACTGCAGGAGCAGAAACGGTTGAAGGACTTAAGGCGTTACTAATATTTGGTGAAGACACTGAAGCTGATCTAAGTCATTTAGAGTTCTTAATGGTACAAGATACCCACTTAACTGAGACGGCTAAGAAAGCTGATGTCGTTTTCCCTGCAACAACATTTGCTGAAACAGATGGTACGTTTACGAATACTGAAAGAAGACTTCAGAAAGTCACTAAAGCAATCCATTCTGATGTTGATTATAACAATTGGCAAGTTGCAACCGGTATTGCACAAGTATTAGAAACACCAATACCATTTGAATCCGTAGAAAATATAGTTCAAGACATGAAAATCAACTTACCTTATTACAGAAATTCAGAAGTTGGTAAAATATTGGGCGGTGCACTGTATGTAGATGGATTTGGTTTTGAAGATAAAAAAGCAAAATTACAAGTAGTAGAAGATGGCGCATTATTCCAACCAAAGAAAAATACAGATCACCTAATGAATATGATTAGTGAAAAACTTCCAAAGCCTGTAGTCAAATAAATATAGAAAAAAACTTTAAGGGGTATCTCACAACTAATAGATGTTGAGATACCCCTTTTGGTTTGCAGTTTTTTATACCATAACCTCATTAACTTTTATTTACATTCAATATTATATTTTTTGATTTTATTATAAAGACTTTGCCTTGGAATGCCAAGATCGTTTGCGGTTTTTGTTATTTTATAGAAGTTTTCAATAAGAGAGCTTTCTATAATTTCTTTTTCGTATTGTTCCACCATTTTACTTAGAGAAGTTTCTCTTTTATGTCTGATATTTAATTTGTGTTCAGATTTAATATTACTGATGATATGCTGAGGTAAATCATTTAACCTTATTATTCCATCAGTGACATTAACATGTGCACTTTCAATACAGTTTTTAAGTTCTCGGATGTTTCCGGGCCAAGAATATTCTATTAGTTTTACTAAAGCATTATTATCAATTTTTGAAATAGACTGATCAAATGTATCGCTGAAATAATCTATAAAATAATTGCACAATAAACTGATATCATCTTTTCGTTCTCTAAGGGGTAATATGCTGGCACTGACCACATTTAGTCTAAAGTAAAGATCGGTTCGGAAACTATTATTTTGAATTAACTTTTCCAGGGATTCATTGGTAGAGGCGATGATTCTTACATCTACATCTATTTCTTTATTATCACCGAGTCTTCTAATTTTACCATCTTCTAAAACCCTTAATAATTTAGACTGTAAGTTTAATGGCATTGAATTTATTTCATCCAGAAAGAGAGTACCTTTATTGGCTAACTCAAAAATGCCTTTTTTCTCTTGGGCGCCTGTAAAACTTCCCTTACTGGTTCCAAATATTATACTTTCCATAAGCGTTTCAGGAATAGCCGCACAGTTTTGAGATATAAAAGGAAACTTACTTCTGTTACTAAAATTGTGAATAGAGTGAGCAAAAAGCTCTTTGCCTGTTCCGGTTTCGCCATATATAAAAATACTGGAATCACTTTTAGAGGCATTTCTAAGCTTTTCAATAAGTTTTTTCATATGAATATTATTGGTTATTATATTGTTGAATTCATACTTTGAAGTAAGAAAATTTTTTCTATTATAGGAAACAGCTTTATCATTATTGGATGTGTTTATAATAGAGGATACGTTTATTGCGCCTATTAAGCCCTTACTATTTTTAAGCGGGAAGCTGTTAAAAATACACTGTACGGCATCTTTTGTATTGGGATTAATGACTTGTAGTTGATTGAGGACAGGTTCTCCGGTTCTAAGTACGGTCATTCCATTAACCGGATTTTGGGAAAGCCAGTCATATACCTCAAAGATATGTTTACCTAAAATATTTTCTGATTTATATTTACTGTAAATATTAGTATATTCATTGTGAAACATTATTTTACCTTCTGTATCAATTACAACAATAGAGTCACTTTCTAAAAACGCTTCTTTCATTGTTTCCAATTCTTTTTTGTAAATCTTAATTACCTCCCAATGCTTACTATTTTATTAGTCTTTTGTTAGATGATAGATTCGGCAAGTCCGATGTAAAAAAAATTAACTTTTTGTATAAAGTTTTTACATATTAACTTATTCTATCATTTTTTTGCCTTAAAAATCAACATGTTAGAAGAGTAATTTTTTAATGAAAACCTTTAAAATCAACGTAAGTGGTTTAATTAAGGGACAGGTAAGTATTCTGGAGTATTTTAAAAAAGACAAAAGAAGAATGTAAAAAATAATTTACGAATTCACATAAAAAGTAAAAAGAAAAAGAATTGCCATGTGGAAAATTAATAGAAAACGTAAAAAAGTTAAGAAAATTTGTTGATTTTAGGGCTGAATGATGCATTAAAATTGGCACAAGTTTTGCAAATTAAACATGAACATGAGTAGAATATATTGAATTAAAACATATCTAAATTAATTTCAGATTGGAGAGTAGTGAATTGATAAAAAAAGAAACAATAGATAGAGCCTATGAAAGAGTTAGAAAACATTTATCACCAACAACATTAGAACAAAGCCATGCATTAAGTAATGAAAATACGAAGGTTTACTTGAAGCTTGAGAATCATCAACCTATAGTAAAAAGCTATAAAATAAGAGGTGTAATCAGTAAATTGACTTCTTTAAGTGAGGAAGAAAAAAAGATGGGGGTTACTGCTATTTCTTCTGGGAATCATGGAGCTGCACTTGCATACGGAGCTAATTTATTAAAAATATATCCAGCAGAAATTTTTGTGCCAACCATAACCCCAAAATCAAAAACAGAAAAAATGGAGAGATATAACGCAAAGATAAACGTTATAGGTGATAACTTCGATGAAACTTATAAAATAGGCATAACGAAAATAGAAGCATTAGGGTTAATAAAGGTTGATCCACGAGATGACGAAGTATGTATTGCCGGTCATGGAACAATAGGGTTGGAGATAATGAAGGAGCTGCCTGAAACCGACGTGGTATTAGTGCCAATAGGCAGCGGCGGGCTGATTACCGGTATAAGCTCATATGTAAAACAAGTAAATCCTAATATAAAAGTAATAGGTGTACAAACAGAATTAAACCCATCTATGTATGATTCAATGAATGAGGGGGTTTGGTACAAAACTTATAAGGTAAAAGGAGATAGTGTGTGCGAAGCATTAATCGGTGGTGTTTCAAAATTTTCCTTTGATAGGTCTTCTGAATGTATAGATCAAGTGTTGTTGGTAAATGAGAAAGAAATAAAAGATGCTATAATAGATATTTTAATGCAAGAGAAGATGGTTTGTGAGCCATCAAGTGCGATAGTATATGCGGCAGTCAAAAGATATGAAGAACAATTTTTAGGTAAGAATGTTGTGTTGGTTATGACAGGCTCAAATATTTCACCACAACTGCTTGGAAATTTGATTAAAGAGTATTATTAGATATTAAGTTGTGAAAGGTATCATTCAAGTGTTCATATGGAAGATAGTCAGAAAATTAAGATTTAATAAGTCTATTCATTATTAATTATAAAGAGGTGAAGAAAATGATAGTAGAACAAAGGTTAAAAGAAAACAATATTGAATTACCGATACCTGTTGAACCAAGTGGGAATTATAAGCCGTATAAAAGAGTAGGCAACCTGTTATATTTTTCAGGGCAAGGACCATTTTGGAATAATAAACCAAAATATTATGGTAAGGTAGGTAAAGATTTGACGAAAGAAGAAGGTTATGAGGCTGCAAGACTATCTGCCATTGATTTAATAGCTACGCTAAAAGATGCAATTGGAGATTTAGACAGCGTTAAACAATTTGTAAATATAAAAGGTTATGTCAATAGTGCAGATGATTTTTATGATCAGCCATACGTTATTAACGGTTTTTCTGACACGATAATGCTACTATTTGGAGAAAAAGGTGAGCATAGTAGATGTGCATTAGCAACCAATACTTTACCGTTAAATATGGCTGTAGAAGTAGAAATGATAGTAGAAGTAGAGTAATCATTTATAAAGGAGATAAGTAATCATGGAAAATAGTGAAATAAAATTGAAAAAACCAGAGGGGCTGTATGCGGCATTGTTAACACCTTTTGATGAAGAAAGAAAAGTAAATGAGGAAGAGTTAAGAAAACTTGTAACTTGGCTGGTTGATAAAGGCGTAGACGGAATATTTCCTTTAGGAAGTTGTGGAGAAGCGATTCATTTGAGTTTTGAAGAGAGAGTTAGAGTCGTAGAAGTTATTTTACAAGCTGTGGATGGCAGGGTGCCTGTTATGCCCGGAGCATCAGACAGTTGTGCCTCTAATGCAATAAAATTTATAAAAGAGCTGGAAAGATTAGGTTGTGCAGGAGCAGTAATTTGTGCACCTTATTATTTACCTATTTCAGAAGACGGCGTTATAGCACATTATGAAACAATTATTGAGGCAGCACCCAACTTTCCGATTGTGCTATATAATGCGCCTGCATTTAGTATGCCACTGACCTATAATGTGGTAGAAAAATTAGCAGAATATCCAAACGTTGTATCTATGAAAGATAGTAGTGGCAGTATGGTTGACTTTATGAACTTTATGGATATAGCAAACAAAGCTGGACATATGGGCGTCATGACGGGCAGGGAAGAAATAATTCTTCCAACACTGATGATGGGCGGCAACGGGACAATGTCCGCTTTAGTAGGCATTGTTCCGGAAATTATGATTGAAATATACAAAGCTTGGCAAGAGAGGCATTATGATAGGGCAAAAGAATTGGAATTTAAAATAGTAGAATTATTAACAGATCTCAACGCAATACCCTTTCCGGTGGGGTATAAGAAGGCCTTGGATATAAGAAGATTTAATATGGGAGACCCGGTGCGGCCTCTTTCGGACAACGAAAAAGAAAGTATGGCGAAACGAGAAAAATCAATTAGAGATAAATTGAATGATATTTTAGGTGAGAGCTTAAACGGATGCATTTAAAATAAATGGTGTAAGGAGAAAGTCAAATGGCAAATTTCCCTGAAGCAACAATATTGGATATTGATTTAACACATTTAAAGTATTCAGTTAAAAAACTAGATGGCAGCATATATAAAAAATATCCTGGAGGGTCTGCATTGGGCATGTATTTATTGCTTAAAGAAATGGAGGCCAAAGTAGATGCCTTATCTCCCGACAATTTATTGGTGTTTTCAGTATCACCCTTAACAGGGCTGCCCATTAGCGGACAAAGCAGAATGGTTGTAACGTCTAAGAGCCCGTTGACAGGAACGGCCGGAGACAGCCAAGCAGGAGGATTTATGCCTGCACATATAAAAGCAAATGGATATGATGCCATAGTATTTCGAGGAAAGGCTGAAAAGCCGGTCTATTTATATATCGATGCCGACAAAGTAGAATTCAAAGACGCCAAAAGGGTATGGGGAAAAATAACCGGAGATGCAGAGGAAGTCATAAAAGAAGAGTTAGAGGAAAAAAGGATAGAAATCGCACAAATAGGACCAGGAGGAGAAAACCTAGTAAAATACGCCTGCATATTAAACGAAAGAAGCAGAGCCAACGGCAGGTTGGGTATGGGGGCTGTAATGGGTTCCAAAAACCTGAAAGCCTTAGTGGTCAAAAAGCAAAGAGCAATTAAGCCAATGGATATGGATGGATTTAAGAAGCTTACAAAAAATGTAAAAGAAAGAATGTCACACAACCCAGGCATATCGGGTCTATATGAAAATGGAACAGATGGGCTTCTTGAACCTCATAATAATATTGGTTTTTTGCCTACAAACAATTGGCAATCCGGTTATTTCTCCGAAGACAAAGCAAAAAAAATTACCGGAACGACAATGAAAGAAACCATATTGATCAACAGAGACACATGCTATGCATGTGCCATTCGATGTAAACGCGTCGTCGAAGTGAAAGGAAAGGTTGATCCCAAATATGGCGGACCGGAATATGAAACGGTAGGCACTTTTGGCTCATATTGCGGGATAGATCATCTGGAAGATATCGCTTTAGCCAACCAGCTGTGTAACATGTATGGACTGGATACCATATCCTGTGGTGCCACCATTGCTTTTGCCATGGAATGCTATGAAAAAGGATTAATAAGTGAAAAAGATACCGACGGATTGGAATTGAAATTTGGCAATAGCAGCGTATTGAAAGAATTAATCCCTATGATAGCCCGTCGAGAAGGAAAAATAGGGGATTTATTAGCAGAAGGCAGCAAAAGAGCAGCAGAAAAAATAGGAAGCCATGCAGAGGAGTATGTCATGGCATGTAAAGGCAATGAACTGCCTGCTCACATGCCGCAATTTAAGCAGAGTCTAGCATTAATCTATTCACTCAATCCATATGGTGCCGATCATCAATCCTCCGAGCACGATACGGCCTTAATGGCACCCTTAGACAGCCAAGAATGGCAATGGAGTACTAAAATAGGAGATTTTGAACCGGTCCATGACTACAAAGGACTGGATAAGAATAAAACAAAATATGCGTATGAGTCTCAAAAATTCTTTTCTATGCTGGACAGCTTATCATTGTGTCAGTTTGCATGGGGACCGGCATGGCAGTTGTATGGACCGGATGAATTGGTGGATCTTTGCAAATACGGAATAGGGTGGGACACATCCATTGAAGAACTTAAAGAAATCGGTGAACGCAGAATGAATATGATGAGATATTTTGCAGCAAGAGAAGGCTTCACAAAAAAAGAGGATATACTTCCAAAGAGGCTGCATCAACCCCTTCCAGATGGACCCAGTAAAGGCGCTTGCGTGGATAAAAAAGAATTTGAAGCAGCCAAACAATATTACTATGAACTTGCCGGATGGGATAAAGACACAGGTAATCCTACGTTTGAAACCCTAAAAAAACTCCATCTGGAGTGGGTCTTATAACGTTGATTTGAATTAATATAATAACAGAGAATAGGAAAGAGTAGTGTGATGGAAACGAATATAATGCGTATAAAAAAAGATATAGAAAATATCGCCGGCTTTAGTGATACCCTTGGAAACGGAGTTACAAGATTTTCATATAGTGAAAACGATAGCAGGGTTAGGAAATACTTCATCAGCCAAATGCAGGAACTGGAGTTAGATATATTAATTGACGGTGTGGGCAATATCAGAGGCAGACTACAAGGCACCGACCATAACCAGGTGGTCATGAGTGGTTCCCACATTGACACAGTCTTAAACGGAGGCAAATTTGATGGTGTCACAGGTGCCGTTGCTGCATTAGAAGTCATAAGAGTGATAAAAGAAAACCATATACAGACGAAACATCCCATAGAAATCATCCTATTTGCCGAAGAAGAAGGGTCTAATTTTGGTTCAACCATGACGGGCAGTAAATCACTAATGGGAGAGTATACGGTAGAAGACTTTAAAAAACTCAAAAACCACAAAGGGTTATCCATGTATGACGTCTTAAAAAACTTTGGACTTAATCCCGATGATATGCCAAACCATCTGCTAAATCCAAAAGAGGTCAAAGCCATGATTGAATTGCATATTGAGCAAAGCACAGTTTTAGACACAGAAAAAATACCTATTGGTATCGTAGAAAAAATTGCAGGAATGAGAACCATTAAAGTGACACTAGAAGGAATTGGGAATCATGCGGGGGCTGCACCAATGCGCCTCAGAAAAGATGCATTGGTAGCGGCATCACAGATGATACTAACCGTAAAGAACATTGCAGAAAAAGAATGCAGCCAATCAACCGTTGCAACAGTAGGTAAAATTGACTGCTATCCCAATGTGTCGAATATTATACCTGAAACAACAAGCTTTACAATTGATGTGAGAGATGTAGATTTTGCTCAAATAGAATACTTTACCAAAAGATTCCATGAAGCCGTTAAAACCATGTCCGATGAATATGGACTGAATTACGAAATAGAAATCATCGCTGAATCCAAGGGTATTCAGCTGGGAGAAAACATCATAAGCACAATAAAAAAGGCGGCAGAAGAAAAAAATATTCCTTACAAAAGCATGAATAGCGGTGCGGTGCATGATGCATGTTTATTAGGAAAATATTTAGAGGCAGGCATGATTTTTGTACCCAGTATCAATGGAAGAAGCCATGTGCCAGAAGAAAATACGCCCTTTGAAGATATAAAATTAGGGTGTGATGTATTGTTAGCCAGTATACTTGAATTAGCAAAATAAATAAAAAAATACTTTTGGGGGTGTCTCGTAACTAATAGATGTTGAGATACCCCTTTTATTATGTGATGGCCTCATGAACTTTATTGACATTCAATATTATTTTCATTAATTTTTTGCTGTATTAAAAGATTAATCATTTTTTAGTAAAAAAATAAACCTTTTTGTACAAAATTTTTACATTCTATATTTATTTTATGATTCTTTTGACTTAAAAATCAACAGGGTTGATGGG
>JANQMT010000213.1:0-63152 GCA_028279945.1 Clostridia bacterium | reverse complement strand
TTTGATGGCATATGAACTATAAAAGTCTAACCGCAAACAATCGCCGTCCATGGCTTAAGTTTGCTAACAAACGTCCTGTTTGTTCACGACTTTTATAGTTCATCTACCACCTAAATTTTCTGACCAAATGAACACAAAAAAACAAATATTCATACACCTGTATTCATTTTTCGATGGCCTCTAAATTACATTAAAAATCATCTATAGTTTTTATTATATTTTATTTATAAATTGGATCGAGTGAAAGTAATACTGTATCAAAAGGTTCTAAACTGATTTTTATATCATAACAATGTGATGGTTTTATGCATTTAAATTCAACAGTGGGAAATGATATGTTTTGAATAATTTCATAATCTTCGGAAGTAATGGATTTTGGTTTTTCTAAGTCCTCCCAATGCTTATAAACTGAATGATTAGGAGTCATGCGATATTTTTTTACATAGTATTCACAATTTACATTTTTAAGCCTTACAATAATATCTTTTTTCATATCTAAGCCTTTATTTTTTATATCGTTAATACTATCGGGTTTTACATTTTCAAAGAGATGATGCAATTGAATATCATAATTGTATATCAGCATGTTATATTTTTCTTGCCCAAGTGTCATGATATAATTTTCTCCCGAACCAATTACTTTATCTCCTAGTTTTGATAAAAGATAAAGTGCATAATATGAAGGTTTTCGTAATCCGTTAGCAGTAATCAGTCCAAAACCCCCATTAAAAATTTCTCCTGATTGCATATATGCCCTTACATCGTCCATTAAAGTCAACGGCTCAAAGCATTCTTTATTTTTCAAATTAATTAGACTGTAATAAATATAACAAGGCATATACCCCGTATCAAAAATAGGATTTTTTTGATACCCTCGAGTGTTTTTCTCAACACATATTACCTTTGAAGAGAAAGGGTTAATGGTATTTTTTAATGTTTGAATAATAAAAGCAGAATCAGGGTTTTCTTTATTGGTTTGCAGTTCTATCATCCATTTTTCAATCTCGTTCCGTCCATATCGCTGTATATAAAATGATAAAAAATTAAAAATCAAATCTGCAATGCCTTTAAGCTTCTCTCTATTAAAATCACATCCTATTGCAACAATAGGTTTGATGTCTTGATTGATCGTCCAGTCAAAAAAAGGTCTAATCCATTCCCACCCATAAGGTAGAAAGTTTGTATAAGCATCATCAAAGAGTCTACAAATCCTAATATATCTTAATGGAATAATTTTTTTAAAATTAAGTATGTGTTCTTTGTATTCCGACGTTAGGCCTTGTGTAATATCCCATAATGTAACACTATTTAAGCTTGTTAATGCTTTTTGAGTGGTAATTCTTTTATGGGCTTTTAAATTAATTTCAATTGTTTGTGATTCTCTTTCTAAGTCTTTAACCAGATGTATGGTCGTCGTTTCATTAAGGGTTTGTCCTTTGATAATTGCTAATGCTTTCTCCTCATTGACCTGAAGAAGCACAGGATCTTTTTTTAAAATCGTTTCACTCTCATATTTTTTTCTGTATTCCGCAGGTGTTATACCAAACCATTTGGTAAAATGCTTGTTATAGTATTGTGGTGATGAAAATCCACAATCATAAGCAATTTCTCTAATAGATTTTGAGGTGCCAATTACTAATTCTTCTGACTGCTCCATTCTAACAAAACTTAAAAAATCTTGAAATCCATACCCTGTAGCATATTTGATTAAATGCGATAAATAATATTTGCTAATATGTTCTTGCTCTGCAATCTGAGTTAAACTTAATTTATCCATATATTTTTCATATATTGTATCAATAATTCTATGGATCCTCTGGGTTTGAAATTTATCTCCTCGATATTTATTCTCACTGCTGAATCGCTTTTCCTGAATTGTGAAGTATTGAAAATCTTCTATAATGTAAAATAGCGTTGCGTTTGTTATTTCTTCAATTCTTTTAATGTATCCTTGTTTCTTGTTCAAATATTCTAACATGATTTTTATCATGCCATCCGTTATTCTTTTTACTTTTGTATAGTTATGATGATTATAATATTCACCACAGAAAAAAATAATCTTTTTCAGATCAGGATGATATCTTTCAAAATAATCCATATTGACGTAAAGAATGAGTAATAAGCTGGCTTTATTTTTACTATAGATACCATGTATATCTTTAGTATTAACAATATGAATATCTTTTTCAGACAAATGATAAGTATAATAGCTAAGCTGTAAATCAATATCTCCTTCAAGAACATAAATGATTTCTAAATCGTTATGAGTATGTAACGGATATTCTTTAACTGAAATAAATTCTATTTTTACAGGATTACCATCTGGATAATTGATTTTTTCCATTAACATGGTATGCTCTCCTTTTATTTAATTATCACTATTAATGCCTAGTCCTCTTTTAAAAAACGCTAACATTTGCCTTGCTGTTTCTTTAATGGGTAGATTATTGCTGGCAACATAGTAGGGGTTTAGTATGGCTTGCATAGAACTTATTATAATTTTACTAACCAAACGTGGATCTATGTCCTTGGCACATTCAGGGTTTTCCTCAATTACTGAGTGAATCACTTTTTCAATATTATTGATGCGAAACCGATCAAGCTTTTCCCAGTAGTGGGGGTAATACTGTCTCAAATCTTCCAATACTACAGGATTAATCATGGTTTGTCCTGATCCGCAAACAATCTCTGACATGCCATCAAAAATATCTTCTGCACAATTATTTTTTCTAATGGTTTCATCTATTTCATGATTCATCCTATCAAAAAAATGATTGAAAAGCTCATCAATTAGTGCATCTTTTGTTTCAAAATAACGATAGAGGGTTCTTTTACTGATACCCGCTTCTTTTGATAATTCATCCATGGTCACATGGTAAAGACCTTTTGTTGGCAATAAACGAAAATAGGCATTTATGACTCTGTTTTTCATGTTAATCAACTCCTTTTAAACCTATTGATTATGCTATTTTCTTTTTAAACTTTAATGAACTTAAAGTTAGAAGTACTACTGAAAAAACTAATAAGGCAATAACCTGTCCAATTAGATATGAAAAACCGATTCCTTTTAATATAATGCCTCTAATAATATCCAGATAATAAGTCAAAGGTATTATATTGCTTAAATAATATATGATCTTAGGCATTGCTTCCCTTGGGAACATAAATCCTGACAGCAAAATACTCGGAAGCATCACAAAGAATGCCATCTGCATCGCTTGCATTTGTGTTTTGGCTATATTAGATATTAATATCCCCAACCCTAGTGATGCAGTAATAAAGAACAAAGTTAATACATACAATTGCAAGATACTTCCCTTTATGGGCACATTAAAAACAATAACACCTATTAATAAGGCAACCGTTATCTGCATATAGCCTAATCCTATATAAGGAATAATTTTACCTATCATTAATTCTATTGATTTGATAGGCGTTACCATTAATTGTTCCAGGTTGCCTCTTTCTCTTTCCCTTACTATACCTATGGATGTAATCAACACCATAGTCATTGTAACGACAATACCTAGAATTGCCGGTACCATATAATATGCAGTAATGCCATCCGGATTATACCATGGGCGTACTCTTACATCATAGGGTAAACTCGACGCGTTCGTCTTTTGGGAAATTACTTCTTGAGATTTAATTAAAGCGAGTGAATTAGCAACAGCTATAGCTTGGTTAGCGACCATATTATCACTGGCATCTACAATCACTTGAATCTGTGCTGTTTCTCCTTTACTTACATTACGGCTGTAATCTGGAGGAAAGATGATACCGGCCTTTGCTTTACCACTGTCAATTTTTTTTGTTACTTCGTCATAGCTGCTTGCAGCATATTTTATATCAAAGTAGCCCGAGGCGGAAAAGCTTTCAAGCATTTCTCTGCTTTCATATGACATAGATTGGTCAAATACGACGGTATTAATATGTTTGACTTCTGTTTGAATGGCATACCCAAACAGCAATAATTGTACCATTGGCAACATAAAAATTAAGGCAAGTGTCATCTTATCTCTACGCATATGAAGAAATTCTTTATATAAAACGGCTTTAATCCTATTTAAGTTCATTGCGTCCTCCTTCTCTCTGACCCTTTACTAAACTTAAAAATACATCTTCTAGTGAAGGTATAATAGGTTTCACTTTTACACCACACCATTTCTCAAAGATGAATGCATTTGTTTTCTCTTTTAACAACACATGTAAAACAGACCCATGAATGCTGCAATCTTTAACATAAGGCAGTGTCTCGATTTCTTGAATCTTGTCCATGAAATCAGGTATTTTTATTTGTACCAAATAGCCTTCTAAAATATTTCGTTTTAAGTTTTCCGGCGTATCCATAGCTAATAATAATCCGTTTGAAATAAAAGCAATACGATGACATCGCTCAGCTTCATCCATAAAATGAGTGGATATCATGATAGTCGTTCCTGAGTGAGCAATATCCTGAATGATATCAAAAAACTCCCTTCTGCTTGTAGGACTTACCCCACTGGTAGGCTCGTCTAAAAAAAGAAGGGCGGGTTTAGAAATAATCGCACAACTTAAAGCAACTCTTTGCTTCCATCCACTGCTTAAATTCTCTACCAATTCATTTTCAACATCATGTAATTGGACCGTCTCAATTAATTCTTTTATCCGTTCTCTCTTTTCTTTTTTAGACAAGTTATATATACCGGCATAAAAATTCATATTCTCTTTTACCGTTAAATCTTCATAAAGACTGAATTTCTGAGACATATAACCAATTCGGCTCTTTATCTTATCGGTCTCACTCAGCAAGTCATAATTCAATATAGTTCCTGTGCCTGAAGTCGGTTCTAATATACCGCAAAGCATTTTAATGGTTGTAGATTTTCCTGCACCATTTGGCCCTAAAAAGCCGTATATTTCTCCTTTATTAATGGATATACTCAATTGATCAACTGCCGTAAAATCACCGAATTTTCTTGTTAGATTCTTTGTTACGACTACGCTTTTCATACCATCACCTCTTTTCGGCCATGAAAACAAAAACATCCTCCATGGAAGGTGGTATTTCTTTAATGCTAAAAGGTGTCAACATCATTTCTTCTAGTGCTGCTTTAAGGAAATTTTCTTCTGTAACGGTTATGTGTATCTTATTTCCATAAAAATACGCATCTATCACACTGGATATTTTCTTGATTTCTTTTACTGCTTTTAACTCCGAAGATAATTCAAATATTTTATAAACAAATTTTTTCTTTAAATTGACAGGTGTATCTACTCCAACTATTTTACCTTGATTGATAAAAGCTATTTTCTTACATAAGTCCGCTTCATCCATATAGGGTGTTGAGACCAAAATCGTAACACCTTCCTGATTTAATCTGTAAAGAATACGCCAAAATTCTTTTCGTGACTCCGGATCTACACCATAAGTCGGCTCATCCAAAACTAATATTTGAGGTCGTGTCACTAATGCACATGTTAATGCTAATTTTTGTTTCATACCGCCTGATAAATGGTCTGCAAACCTATCTTTAAATGGCATCAAGTTAGTTATCTGTAATATTTCTTCCACTCTTTTTTTGTAAGTATGGTTATCCAAACCGTATAACGACGCAATAAAATGAATGTTTTCCATTACGGTAAGATCACCATAAAGGCTAAACTTTTGGGGCATATAACCTAGATAGCTTTTAATTTCATCGTGCTTATCCAAATTTTTTCCCAATATATGAACACTACCCCTGCTAGGTGTCATCAATCCACAGATCATTCGCATTAAAGTCGTTTTCCCCGCACCGTCAGGCCCCACAAGGCCGAATATATCTTTATCTTCTACATGAAGGGAGACATCATCTACTGCCTGAATCTTACCGAAGGTTTTGTATAATCTATCAGTTTTGATCATTGTCACGCCTCCGATCAAAAACAACATCAGCCGGCATGCCTGGCTTTAATATGCCCAATGCCTTTTCATCAAGTATGATTTTGATTTTCACTTTAAACACGACATTGGTTCTTTCCTCTTTAGTTAAAATTGTTTTAGGCGTAAATTCTCCTTCTGTAGCAATTTCTTCAATCATTCCGTTAAAATCTTTATCCATTCCGCTAACATTGAAAATAACAGGATCACTAAGTTTTATAAAAGGCAAATCATCTATCGATATATATACATTAATCCAAAGATCATTTAAATCTGCAATGGTAGCTACAGCAGCCCCCATTTGAACATACTCTCCATTTTCATAATTTTTATTAAGGACTACTCCATCTATACTTGACTTTAAAATCGTATCCTCTAACATAGCTTCCGTAGCTTTTAAAACTGCCTTCAATCTTTCGACCTCTATCTTAGAAGCTTCAATCTGCTCAGGCCTGCTGCCGGCATATAACAACTCTAAAGCTGCTTCTGCCTCTTGTAATTTAAAGTTCCATACATCAAAATTATTCTGGAATTTTTCTAAATCATTACGGGTAATAGCACTTGACTCATATAATCCTTTAGCCCTTTCTAAATCTACAGAAGCCTGTTCTAAATTAATTTTAGCAATGTTGACATTTGCTTCTGCTTTTTCTAACTCTTCTTTTCTTGCACCTGATTGTAAGTCTTTTAAATACGCTTCTGCTTTTTCTACACTTGAAAGATCTCTTTCTTTCTGAGCCATTAAATCATTTCTTATTAACTCTACTACCGTATTTTCTTTTTTGACTTCATCTCCTGTCGTAAAATAGTATTCTTTTATAGTGCCGGGCAATCGTGCGGTTAAATCAACAGTTGTGGCTTCAATCGTACCTGTTGCTTCAATAATTTCATCATTAGGCTGCATATATTTTTCTTTAATAAAATAACCTGAGCTTATTAAAATAATTATGATTCCTATAATAATCCCTTTTTTGCTCATTTCGGCTCCTTTCAGCATAACAAGTATACTATTTTCACTTTTTAAGTTTACTTAGTTTTTAACATATCATGGGCACAAGGCTTTGTCAATGTGAATATAAAAACAAAAAAATCAGATTAAAATAAATCTGATTGTGGTCCTCCTCTCTTAGGTGTACGTAGTATAAGATATTTATACTACGTACTGCCTAATAGAGTTGAGTCTTTTATCTATTATTGAGAAGTATTGCTCTTTTTTCTGTGCAGTTTATATTCAAAAATTATTTATTTTCATCTTTTCTGAGTTGATTTAATGCATATTCATTGGTAAGCAAATCAATATACGCTTCACGATTTCTGCTGATGGAAACCGTTCCATTTTCTTGAATTAATACAATAGCAGCTTTTGGTCTGCCGTTATAATTTGACATAGTCGGTGTTCCGTATGCCCCCACATTCAACATGGCAATGATGTCGCCAACCTCTGTAGATTCAGGAAGCTTTCGATAGTCCGGAAGGTTAATATGTTCATCAATATCAAAGTACACATCACCTGAATCACAGCAAGGTCCTCCTACTTTATAATGCTTGATATGTGGTTCATCAATTTTATTTGCAGATAACATATGATAGTACCAAGAATACGTCTTGACTTCTAATAATGTATTAAACCCTGCATCCAGCATCATCCAATTCTCATTTATGGCTTCTCGTTTTTTCCGGTTTTCAACTGTAGAAAGCAATACAGCTGCATCACATACCACTTTCCGACCTGCCTCAACGATCAACTCACAGTGATTGAAAAAGTCCTTAAATTCAGGTGCCCATATTTCTACCTTTGCCGACTTCATTTCATCCGTTACTGCTTCAGCAATTTGTTGAATGGATAAATCCCCTCTTAACATAGCATATATATTTTCCGGCATATACTGACTTGCTGTAATATCGATTAAATGCGGTACCGGAAGACCACCGCCTATATTTAGCATCTCAGGCTTATAACCGGTCTTTTGATATACTTCTATTGTCATTTTTAACATTACCTTAAATGCATCTATAAAAGATTTAAGATCATATGTCTGAGTTCCGATATGAAAATGAATACCTCTTATATTGAATACATTTTCATGGGACAGACATTCTTGATACACTTCAATGATTTTATCTTGTGTAATACCAAACTTAGATTCATGGGTTCCGGTTTCATTTCCTTTTACCACACCGGTAGATACTTCCGGAACAAATCGAATCATTACATTGGCTTTCTTTTTTAGGTACTTTGCAACTTCTATTATTCTTTTTAACTCAAACTCTGAATCTACATTAATGGATTTGATATTATTGTCTATCGCCAATTTTATTTCATCAACGGTTTTAGCAACACCATTAAAAATAATTTGATTGCCCTGAAATCCTGCATGTAATGCTTTAAACAACTCTCCTCCTGAGTTAACCTCAATATCACTGCCGGCCTCATTAATGATTTGCAAATTAGCCAGTGTCGCATCACATTTAGCGGCATAGTGCAAAGATGTCTTAGGATGAAAAGCACGAAAAGAAGATAGAATTTCATTTACATTTTCTTTTAGCCGTTTCTCTGAATAAACATATAAAGGTGTTCCATATTGTTGTGCTAAATCTATTAAATCGATTCCTTCCATATAAAGGTGTCCATCTCTTGCGCTTAAAAATTGTAATTGATCAAATACTGTCTTCATACACCCACCTCCGATATTTATATACTTCATTTTATCCAAGCAGGGTTGTACAATGCATTAAAAATAACTAAAAGTTAAGGCCCTGACTTTGAAATTTTTCAAAAGTCAAGACCTTTTAACTTTATCACTTTTAAAGCAATGGAAATCTGTTCATAAAAAGAGCTGTCTGCTGATTCCATATCCAATATTTTTTTTATTTTAGATATCCGATACCGAATCGTATTGTTATGTTGATGAATCTCATCAGCAGTTTTTGCAATATCTGCCTCATTTTTTATAAATATCCCAATGGTTTCTAAAAGCTCCGTACCATGCTTTTTATCATATTGAACAATAGGCGTTAAAATATCCTTGGCAAATTTTCTAAACCTTTCATCTTCTGCGTATGGAATAATCAACTTGTATGTTCCAATATCTTCATAACACATTTCTTTTATATGCTCTATCTCAGCTACTTTTGATGCCCACAAAGCTTGCTGAACGGCTTCTTTTAAATTTTTTCTATTCTGATAAAACCGGCTTTTTCCAATATAAAAACATTCAGGGTGGATCAATATATTGGACAAATCCACATTAAATAGTTTTGGATTGAATTGTTCGGTAGAATAGATGATCAAAACGCCATTATAATATTTAATAACACCTTTTATGGCATCTAGTTTAAGATTTCTGGAGGACTCCAATATTGTTAGAAGCCGGCTTTTGGATTGTTTTTCTCGTTCAGTAATACATAAGACTTGATACGGTAAATTATTAAAGCCGGCAATTTCATAAAAAAGTTCAATGTTCTGATTATCTGTGCTTGGATTTCTAAGTAAAGAATCAATTTTATACTCCAGCTGCTTTCCTTTTTCCAAATCTCTTAATAAGTCTCTCACATCGGTTATGACATCTTCAAAAAAAACACTGCTGTCAAACATAAAGATTGGGAAATGATTATCATCCGCAAATGTTAGAACTTCCTCGGGAAGCTCTTTGTAATAGACATTTTTAATTGCTAATCCGGTAACACCATTAGCGATTAAATATTTAATTGATTTAAGAATAAGGGATGCATTGTCCCTTGCACCAAATAAACTGGATAAAGTAAATTCATTTTTAAAAAATTGGTTTTCAACCTGATCAACAATTTCATAATCCAAAATACTAATCTTCTCAATTTTATTATTAAGACCGCTTTCTCCGGCTAACAAATTAAATTTTTTAAATTTTTTTAACTGCATTGCCTCTTGTACAGTAATATACATATCGCTTCACCCATATTTATTATAACAAATTTTTATACATAAAAACTATCTTTTACGCATTGCCTCCTGCAACCGTAATCAAGCAGTCCCAAAAATTGAGTATTCTCAGTATCTGTCAGCCTTAATTTACTAATGGCAAAAAAAAACACATTCTGTTATATAACTTTATGTGTTTCTTTTTAATATTCAAAGCTTGCTTTTTTCTTGCCATTTTACCAATCTAACAAAATTAGATCTTATAATATTTCGTCAAAATCAATTTCATAATCCAACTCACCTAACCTAATATTAGGCTTATGTTCTCCATGAAAATCACTGCCATAAGTTATCCTCAGACCATTTTTTTTAGCAACCGTCAAAAAATAGTCTGTAGCTTCTTTAGTATGATAGCTGCTGTATGCTTCAATGCCTTCAAGTCCTTCTCTTATTAAATGGTTAATCATATTAAGATCATCTTTAAGATTATTTCCAGGATGGGCAATAATGGGTATTCCCCCGGTTTCTTTTACTAATTCTATCCCTTCATTAAATGTCATGTACTCAATTGGAACATACGCCATTTTCCCTTGTGCAAAATAGTCCCAATAAAAGTTGACATAGGGCATATCACTCCTATCCCCACCGCAGAAATATGGTTTTAATAAAATATTATCTCTGTTTGCAGGATCATCCATCAACACTTGAGCAATTAACTCTCCTGTAATGATATTGCCGTTTGCAATTTCAAATATCTTATTCTCATCTATATTTAAATCAGTGCCTGCCCTTAATTTATCAATTTTTGTTGTTGCAAAAGACATCTCTTGATCAAATATATTTTTTTCCAGGTCTTCGAATTTATGATTTTTATAATCGATATAATATCCAAGCAAATGCAAATTCAATCCATTATAATGACAATCCATCTCAATGCCCGGTATCACTTCTACACCTATTTCTTTTCCTTTTAAAATTGCCGGTTCAACACCTTTTACAGAATTATGATCTGTAATGGCTATTTTATTGATGCCAGCCTCTTTTGCCATTTCTACAATGGATTCCGGTGAATATTCACCGTCTGCACTATAATTTGAATGAATATGTAAATCCAGCTTTTTACCCATATTTCACCTCATAGTTTTCTAATTGTTATATCGAAATAATACTTGGCAATTGAATACAGGTGTATGAGTATTTGTTTCTTGTGTTAATTTGGTTAGAAAATTTGATGCCAAAACAAATACTTATACGCCTGTATTCAATTTTCAGCAACCTATATCATAATATCTTTAGCTTCATTGAATTCATTATATGGACCCGTTATCTTATCCGGCAGTCTTGCTACTTTCTTAGCATTCATGTCATAAAAACACCCCAATTGTTTTCCTCTACAGTGAATATTCTCTCCTGATACAATTTCGTAACCCATTTCCCATTTTAACCGTCCCATATTAGAAATCCAACATCGTCCAATAGGTTTGTCGTAGATGGTTAAAGGCAGTTTGTATTCTGCTTCAGTCTTCATAAGCATAGGCGATCTACCTGAACGTACAATTTCATCGTAAGGATAATATTTGGCTAAAAACTGTAATCTTAAGTCTTCAAACCATCTTATATATACAATATTGTTAACAATCCCCATCACATCAACATCATAGCCATTGATTGTTATTGGCATTTCTATCTCCATTGGTCTATTCATCAAGCACTCCTCTTTCAAACGTTTTAGAATATTATACCATATTATCTTCATTATCCCAATATCATTATAGACCAATCGTATCATTTATTTACCTATTTTCTACCAGTAATGTTAAATTTCTTGGCAACACGTCATAATACTCAATAAGACCTAATCGATGAATTTTTTTCTGAGTTTTCATGTCAAGGCTTGAGTAATCCACTTTTTGAAGTACTTTTTCGGTTTCGGCTTCATCAAATTCAATATTGTAATCTATTAGTTCTAAGTATTTTTTATTATGGGGACAGACCTCTTGACATTTCATACAGCCAACAATTGCATTATGCCACTTTCCTTCTACCCATTGAGGTATCTCACTTGTATTCTCGTTAAAGTGTGTCAGACAATTTTGAGCTTGAATTAAAGATTTCATTTTATCAATTGCTCCTGTTGGACAATGGTTAAGACATAAAGAACATTTCTTACAGGTATTCAATATAGATATACCCGGCCATTGATCTTTATCTGTTTCAAGGTTCGTAACAAACCCTGTCAACCTAATAAAGCTTCCGGCATTATCAGAATAGCAAAGGTTATTTCGTCCTAATTTGCATAATCCGCTCATAGCCGCAAGGTATTTTAATGGTAAATTTACAGATTTAATGTAATAGTTACCTTCAACCAAAGTCTCATTAACTAAGTTAAATACTTTTTCTTCTAATACAGGATATGCATACTGAGGCGGCAATACAACTGTCATCTCTTTATGCTCATAAGCAAACTTCATCTTGCTTGGATAATGAGGCATAGCAATCATAATAATTGATTCAGCATCTTTATAATGATGATCTAAATCATATTCAAAGTTCATTAAGTATTCTTGGTAAACAGATTTATCAACGATATCATTTTTGTTTAAATTCTCAATTTCTTCTTTGACTTCTTTGATATGATGGATGTTAAAAACACGAAATTTGTATCCCTCTTGTTCCATGTTTTTTTTAAGATGTTCTAATGTTTTCATCTTATCCCTCTTTCCCTCTTTGCTCCCCGCAAAACATCCGAATTATTAATTAGCCATTATTATACCATATGCTGTAAATATTTAGTATATAATAAAACAATACCCATCATTAAAGTACTTGAAAACAGCACAGGAATGGTTTTCTAGAAATACTATTCCCTAATATAAAAACAGGTACAAAAAATATTTTTGCAATATTAATTTTCACAAATCCTTAAAAGATGTTATAATGTCTTTAACAAAAAAATAACACAGTATCAATAAACACGTTTGGCAGCTGCCAAACATTGAGATTTCAACTCAATACTCTGCTTCGCCTGAAGCAGAAAAGAACATTCCCACTGGTAGACGTATGTGTAGACAAAATTGATAAAAATAAAAGCGTAGGTGATTTTTAATGAAAAAAGATTTTATCCCCTATAAGCTATTTATAATTCTATTAAGCTTTTGGCTGCTTTTTACCTTTAATTTTTCAGTATTCAATGTAGCTTTTGGTTTCATTATTTGTTTTTTAGTGACCTTTGCTTCAAAAGGGGTTCTATACGGTAATGCGGGTTATCTATTTAAAAAAATAGGCATCCCAACGATGATTAAGTATTTGGGTAATCTCTTCCTTGAAATATATAAATCATCTTTTTCATACATCGTTAGAATCATAAAAAAAGATTGCGAGCCATTTGTTGTGGAGATTAAACTGGACGTAACCGATCCATTGATTATTTCTATAATATCCAATTCAATAACCCTGACACCGGGCACCTTAACCATAGATGTACAGTATAATAAACTCATGATACTGACTTTAAAGGATCCTAATGATTGTATGAACTTAGTAGATGCTGAAATTAAGGAAAAATTCCAGAGCTTTTTTATTGAGAAAGGATGATACGGTGTTTCTATTTATCACTATGATATTATTAATAGTGGCCATTTTTTTCAGCTTAGTTAGGATGGTTATAGGCCCTTCCATCTGGGAAAGACTTTTGGCCCTGAACTTAATTTCTGCTAAAACCATATTGTTATTGTCTGTATATGGGGTATATAAACAAAATGTCCTCATGTTAGACATAGCTTTTTCATATGGTATTATCGGGTTTTTATCATTAACGCTTATTTCACGACTGGTAATGAGAGGCGGTAGACAAAAATGATGTATAAAATATTATTAATACTATCATGGATATACATAGCTTTTGGCATAATCGGCATCTTCAGGTTATCCAATATGTATTCACGCCTTCTAACAAGCAGTAAAATAGACACGGTAGCTTCCATAACCATCCTCTTTGCTCTAATTTTTAAATCCGGTTTTACGCCAATTTCAATACGATTACTTCTAATCCTTTTATTTATTTTAATTACAAATCCAATAAGTAATCACATAATAGCTCGATCAGCCTATTTAAACGGCATACCCGTAAAAAAAGAGGTGGAAAAGTAATGGCTGCTATAGGTATTTTATTTCAAGTATTGATGATCATCATTGCTTTTATAATTATTAAAACCAAGGACAACCTTAGAATCATAATATTTTTTGCAGTTTTTTCTCTTATAACAGCTAGTTTATATTTCTTTAACCATGCACCGGATGTTGCTTTAGCCGAAATTGCCATAGGAAGTGCTATCATTCCATTAATATTCATTATTTCTATATCCAAACAAAAAGATTTTATTGTTATTAATCATACAGAGGATGACTTATTAAACCATCATTTTGCAGAAGCTGGTAAAGTGTATCAATTGTTAAATGATTTTGCTAAGCATTATGACTTAAAATTAAAAATACACAATAATAAGCTTGGAAGTGTAGTAGGTATCTTCAAAAGTAGAAATGTGGACTTGATTGTTGAAAAATCTCCTGATGCGGGAAAATATATCTTAAAGGGAAAGGAAAGCAGCATACTTATGCATAAGCTTGAACAATTAGCAACGCAAGAACCTTTGATAGAAATAGTAAAAATAAATGAGGGTGAAACCAATGATTAAGAATGTAATTTTAATAGGTATGTTATTATTCATATTGTTATCGTTCAATTTTTCTGTGGATGATTGTATAGAACATTTAAACACTTCCAGTAAGGATTATTACGTTTCAAATACCCTTAAAGAAACAGGTTCAAGGAATATTGTTACCGGCATTTATTTAGATTACAGGCTTTTTGATTCATTATTTGAAGCCGGTATCCTTCTTATAGCAGTATCCGGTATTATATTTATGCAAAGAAGGAGGATGAAGTACTCTAAAACTCAGATCATCGAGATGATATATATGAAAAATTCACCCATTCTTATTTGTGCATGTAGAATATTATATCCCTTTATGCTTCTATTCGGTTTCTATGTTATTATAAACGGTCACAAATCTCCAGGTGGTGGATTTCAAGGCGGTGCTATTCTAGCCACCGCAATACTCATTACATTCTTCATAGACCCTGAGAAAATTACTAAATTTAATTTCTTAGTTAAATTAGAAAAGATTTCTTTTATTGGGCTATTAATGGTTTCATCCATAAGCCTGTTAACAAAGGGAGACCTTTTCTCAAATTTTATAGTTTCTGACAGTATCAATTTAAAATCCATTTTTTTAGTGTTATTAAACTTATTCATTGGTATCAAGGTTGCCTTAGGATTAGTAGGTATATTTTCTACTTTTATTGATGAAGGAAGGTCACAATTATGAATCCTATATTATCATTTATTGTAGTTTTAATTGGCATCTATGGTTTATGCACCAGTACAAACTTAATAAAATCCATAGTATGTCTTAATATTGTTCAAACAGCAGTAATACTCTTATTCTTAAATATTGCAAAATACACCGGTACCGGTATACCTATCATTACAAAAAATATAGAAAATACTACAGACCCGCTGCCTCAAGCTTTGATCATAACTACTATCGTAATAGGAGCCGCTATTACGGCCCTATCCTTAATGCTTTGCATAAAGGTATTTCATTATTATGGTACTTTAGATTGGAAAGAACTCATTGAAAGGGAAGGTTAGTATGGATATTATACCAATATATATTATCTTCATACCTATATTAACGTCTATAATTATTTATATTTTAAACAATAAATACATCAACTACTTGATATTTGTATCTCAAAGTATAGTAACTATTTTATGTCTCCTATATTATAGTACTTTTAATGAGAACACAGTAAAAACTCTAGTGCTTGGAGGCTGGTCTAAGGAAATAGGAATCGCTCTTAAAAACGACTACCTATCCTTGGCATTTGTCCTTTTAACCATATTCATGTGGTGGATCGTTATTATTTTTTGCTGGAATAAAAGAAAACAGGATTATAAATTTCTATTTTTTCTTATATTTTTAGAGGGCACTTTTTTAGGTCTTCTACAAACCAATGATCTCTTTAATTTATTTGTTTTTATAGAAATAACCACCGTACTATCATCCATACTCATATTGTACAAAAAAGACGGCCATTCTGTCAGAGCAGGACTTTACTACCTTTTATTCAACAGTGTAGGTATGATTTTATACCTAATAGGCTTAATATTTGTATACAATCTTAGCGGAACCTTAAATATGGATATCATTTCTGAAAGAATCATGCCACTGAGAAATATGGATTCAGTTAGACTGTCTTATATTTTTATAATGGCTGCAATAGGTGTAAAATCTGCGTTTTTTCCTCTGTATAACTGGCTTCCAAAAGCCCATAGCGCAGCACCTTCTTCCATATCGGCACTCCTTTCGGGGCTCCTTGTAAAAAGCGGTCTTTATGCCTTTATTAGATTAAATGCGATGTATGGTATTGACGAATTTAAGGAATTTTTCTTTTTACTGGGCTTTTTCACTGCCCTATCGGGAATAGTCTTCGCTGTTAGTCAAAAAGATATTAAGCAAATATTAGCCTTCCATACCATATCACAGATAGGCATCATTTTAATGGGACTGAGCAGCTTTTATGGAAAAACTTTTTATGGTGGTGTCTTTCATATTTTAAATCACGCTCTCTTCAAGGCATTATTATTTATGGGGGCCGGTATTATCATAAATACCTACGGAGCGAGAAGAATATCAGAATTAAGAGGCGTTTTTAAACGCCTGCCCTTTACATCTATACTCATGATTACAGGAATGCTGGCCATAACCGGTGCGCCCTTTTTAAACGGTTTTATCAGTAAGACAATCATCAAATACGGATTAAGCGAATCCTTATTTAAAACCTATATGTTTTATATTCTGAATCTTGGAACTTCTGTTTCATTCGTGAAGTTTTCTCAAATATTCTTTGGAAAGTCGAAAGTAAATAAGTATGATGCTTATAGCGAAGTTATTGCGATGCTTTTATTGGGGCTGGCATGTCTTTCCATTGGTATATTTTTTGTTCCCATAGCTAAGACGCTATTCTATATAGATCTTGAATTTATAAGATTTTCTAATCTTTCTATATGGGCAAACTATTTTGTTACTTTGATTATTGCATATTTTATATATTTGCTTATTATTTCAAAAGATTTTTGGATCATTAAAAAAATCAGACATATCCATATATCCTTTGGAGCCTCAAACTTTTTACTTGTTCTTTTCGTTTTTATTATGATAATGTGGAAATATATTTAATATTCGGCTGCAAAGCTTTTAAAACTTCATATAATAGTAAAGCTCCCTATCAGCCAAAAAAGGCAATAGCCAAGCTTTAAGCTTGATTATTGCCTTACTTTTATTAATTATTATTCTATTTCTCGCAAATATCGGTATATACTGGTTTCTGATACATCCAAATGCTTTGCAACTTCTCTCACAACACCTTTTATTCTAAATACGCCTTTGTCTTTTAAAAGCCTTAAAATGTCAATTTTCTCTTCCATATTCATTCTTTCTACCGGAATTTCTGACAGGTTGATTATTTTTTTAATGGTCCTGTAAGTGTATTCTTCAATGGTTTCTTCTTCTTCATCAACCTTATAAATATCCTCCAGCGAGCAGTTTAAAAACCCTGATAAGAACTTTTCAGTCAATTTGTTGAGTGCAATCATAGATGTCAATTCAACATTTACACATAATATGCCGATTAATTCTCCTGCGGAATCCTTAATAAAAAAGCTGCTGGATTTCATGTCTCCGCCTTGGGCAGTCTTGTGATACATATTGGTTGCATATTTACCGCCTTTGAAAGTTCCAATCTTTTTTATGAAAATATCATCTTTTTCTGCTCCAACGGTTCTATTACTGATATGCCCATTCTTTATGGCTACAATAGATGAACCTTCCTCTGTAATTTCATGAAGCACTATTTCACAGCTCTCCCCATATACCTCCGATAAGAAATCGGCAAAATCCATATACATATTTATCAAGTGTTTTCTTTCCATAGTTCGATCCATTGCTTCACCCCAACGTACTTTTGGACATATCATACCATATTTTTGTAGCTGTTTTCAAGAAAAGTGTCGTTTCTTAGAACTCCTTTTATCAACCAATACCACCGTATACAATTCCTAAAATGAACACCGCAACGGCAACAAAAACAAACACATACTTACCTACAAAGTTGAACCATTTTCCAACCGGTTTTTTTGCACCCAAATTAATTTGTTCACGTGCACGGTCCATTCCATAAATCCAGAAGAATGCAATGGCTGTAATCACTGCTCCCAACGGTAAGATATAAATGGATACAAAATCCATCCACTTGCCTAGCAAATCAACATCTAATACAATAGGCGTTCCTACAACCAGCATAATGATACCCATTATAATACTGGCCTTTTTCCTTGAAATATTAAATCTATGTATGATTGCTTCTGTAGGTATTTCCACTAAATTCAATAAGGAAGACACTGCTGCAAAAATAATGGCTATAAAGAATACAATTGCAAATAAATGTCCAAAAGCCATTTGCTGAAATACCATTGGCAGCGATATAAACAATAAAGGTGGTCCCGCAGTTGGATCCAGCCCAAAAGCAAATACAGCCGGAATAATAGTAAAGGCTGCAATCATAGCGCCTAGGGTATCAAATACTGCTGTATTTACTGCAGATGAAGGGATATCCACATCATCTTTTATATAGCTTCCATACGCAACCATACCCGAACCGCCTAATGATACGGTAAAAAATGCTTGCCCCAATGCCATTACCCAAGTTATAGGCTTAGCCAAATATGACCAATCTGGAACTAATAGATATTCTATACCTGCGTTAGCCCCCTCTA
Source organism: Clostridia bacterium (assembly GCA_028279945.1). Taxonomy (GTDB): domain Bacteria; phylum Bacillota; class Clostridia; order Peptostreptococcales; family JAAYPU01; genus JAKSCF01. Next base: position 44,452 of record JANQMT010000213.1, on the reverse strand, counting down.
ATGTCAAAGATCGAATCATCAAAATAATGAATAAAACAAAGAAAGCAGGCATTATGATCTTATTGACCTTTTCTATTCCTTGGGATACCCCTCTGGCTAATATTGCTAAAGTCAAAATAATCGCTGCAATATGCCATGGCGATGCATTTATTGTACCTGCAAAGGAACCAAAATATTCGCCTGCATTAACATTAAGCAGTGAACCACTTATAGAAGCAATAAAATACTTAAGCGTCCACCCAACAACGACTGCATACCCAATAGCTATACCGGCACCGCCTATAACAGGAATATATCCTAAGACGGCTGCACCTGGTATTTTTTTTTCTTCAAATATGGCTTTTAAAGCTCCTAAAGCTCCTCTTTTAGTGGTTCTTCCCAAGGCAAACTCTTCCATTAATCCTGTAGTTCCTAAAATGAATACAAAGAGAAAGTAAGGAATCAAGAATGCTGCACCACCAAATTTTCCGACTCGCCATGGAAACATCCAAATATTGCCCATCCCAATGGCCGAACCTATACAAGCAAGTATAAATCCAAATTTCCCACTAAATGTATCTCTTTGATTCTCATTTAGATTGTTTATATTAGAACCCATGTTTGACCTCCATATATTTTTTCCAACGCATCTTGATCGTCAATGATTATCAATAGTTTTCTATTATTCTACCGGCTTTAGCTTTGATGTAAAATGTCTAAGAACTTTAGGCTGCCAAGTAATTTCATAACCTTTTATTTCCGATGCACGTTCTTTGATGCTTTTAAGTGCTTCTACTACTACATCCAAATGTGCTTGAGTATATACTCTACGTGGTATGGCTAACCTTGTAAATTCCATTTCAGACTGAATCTGCTCACCTGTTTCAGGATCAACACCTAACATGTAAGAACCTATATCACAAGATCTAATTCCCGCTTCCAAATACAATTCACATGCCAGAGCCTGCCCCGGAAATTGATGGTATGGAATATGCGGTAATAATGCTTTGGCATCTAAAAATACTGCATGCCCTCCAACAGGATATTGAATAGGAATACCGTTCTCTCTTAATCTTTCTCCTAAATATTCTCCCTGACCGATTCTATATTTTAAGAAATCTTCATTGATACCTTCATACAACCCAATCGCCAATGCTTCAAGATCTCTTCCGGCTAGGCCTCCATAAGTTACAAATCCTTCATAAGGCACGGTCAAACCTCTTACTGCTTGATACAGCTCCTCATCATCTTTTACACCAATGATACCGCCCATATTGACGATTGCATCTTTTTTCGCACTCATTGTAAAAGCACAAGCATAGCCGAATGCCTCACGTGTTATTTCTTTTATAGACTTATCCTGATAGCCTTCTTCTCTTGTCTTAATGAAATAAGCATTTTCAGCAAATCTTGCTGCATCAATAATCATTTTTATACCGTATTTATCAGCCATAGCTCTGGTTTCTTTTATGTTTTTCATAGAAACCGGCTGTCCCCCTGCGCTATTGTTGGTAATGGTCATGATGATAAGACCTACATTTTCCTTACCTACTTCTTGGATGAATTTTTCCATTCTTTCAAGGTCCATGTTGCCTTTAAAAGGTGCAAAAGATACCGTGTCTTTAGCTTCTTCTACAACCACATCTACCGGCTTTGCTCCCAATAAATCAACATGGCCTCTAGTCGTATCAAAGTGCATATTGGAGATACAATATTGTCCCTTTTTCAATAGGTTAGGGAATAATACTTGCTCAGCTGCTCTTCCTTGATGTACCGGCTGTACAAACTCATATCCGATGATGTCTTGTATTGCTTTTTCTACTTTAAAGTAACCTCTTGCTCCTGCATAAGATTCATCACCTTTCATCATACCTGCCCATTGATCATCACTTAAAGCACCTGTTCCGCTGTCTGTCATGAAGTCTATATAGACATCATCAGATTTTAAGGCAAATACATTATAATTCGCTTCTTTTAACTTTTCTTCTCTTTCTTCTCTTGTAGTCATTCGGATTGGTTCTACCATTTTAATCTTAAAAGGTTCCGCCACATATTTTTTCATTTTTGCACGCTCCTATCATAATTATTTAATTAATTTTTAAATGATAACAATTTTTCTTCCACGATAATAATTATATCACCATATTTTGTCCACAGTCAATATGAGATGGCATTTTTTCTTTCAATATGATAATTTTATTTTCATTGCTATACATTCGTTTTACCAATAAAAAAAACGTGATTTTAAAAACACGTTTTTGTTTATTTTCTTATGATTCAGTTGTGCCTCTTTATCATGCAAACATTAATAAGCTCAAAGCCATTACTGCCATTCCAAAAATAAGTCCGTAGATTGCAATATGGTGTTCCCCATACTTCTCAGCAGTTGGCAGCAGCTCATCTAAGGAAATATACACCATTATTCCTGCAACACCCGCAAATAATAAACCAAACAGTGCATCATTAAAAAATTGCATCAATACAAAATATCCTAATAAAGCCCCTACAGGCTCAGATAATCCTGAAAGAAAAGAATATGTAAACGCTTTTTTTCGATTTCCGGTAGCAAAATAAATAGGGACAGAAACTGCAATACCTTCAGGAATGTTATGAATAGCAATGGCCACCGCTATGCTGACCCCTAAAGTTGGATCTTGTAAAGCCCCAATAAAGGTTGCTAATCCTTCCGGAAAATTATGAATAGCGATGGCAAGTGCAGAAAATAATCCCATTCTCATTAACTCAGGATCGTTTACTGTACCTGTTTTCATTTCTTTCACATCATAAATTTCATGTGGATTCTGATTACTGGGAATAAATTTATCAATGCCTCCTATTAAAGCGATTCCTGCAAAAAAGGCTATGGTCGTAAACCAGTATCCCTGTGTTGGACCATAAACAATTTCTAAAGAATCTCTTGCCTTTACAAATATCTCTATCATGGAAACATAAATCATAACCCCTGCTGAAAAACCTAATGACCAAGACAGAAACTTCTTATTCGTCTGTTTGGTATAAAACGCCAGTGCACTTCCTATTCCTGTAGACAACCCCGCAAATAATGTAAGGCCAAATGCAAATAGCACATTGCTCATGGTAATGTTCATAATAAATCTCCTTAAACTTTTCAATATTTACTAGATAGTATGCCATATGAGTTCTACACTTTCCATATTTCACCTAAAATATTTATACCCATTCTTATTTCTGTCAAACTATTTATTTATAAAATATAAAGAAGGGATGCACCCAAAATCCCTTCTTTACAGCCTAAACTCAGCCTATTAGATTGTCAGCTTACCTTATTTATTCAATTTTTCTCTAATCTTCCCATACTTTCTGAGGGCTGCTATGGCATTGACAGCTTGCTCCGGAGTTGAATACGCCGGTATTCCATGTTTTCTGAGCTTCATAATAGCGTCATTACACTCTTCTCCGCCTTGAGCTTCCATAACAAACGGCTTACCAAGATGTTTGTAAGTATCATAAATGTCAATGTATATATCTGTAACTGCAGCCACGTCAGTTACAGAAGTGGGACAAATCGATCCATATATAGCATCTACATTTGGATCCCGTACCGCCTGTGTGATGGCACCTTTATAGTTCTTAGGACTTGCTGTTCCCGCAATGTCAACTGGATTTAACGGCGAACCAAACATTGGCATGTAAGCTCTTATCCTATTGACCAGTTGTGGAGAAATATCCTTTAACTCACGCATGGGCATACCTATTCTTTCAAAATGGTCACAAGATAATAGTCCTGACCCGCCGCCATTTGTAATCATAACAACATTGTCACTCTTAAGGGGCGGCTGTAAGCCTAACGCTAATGAAATATCTAAAAACTCCTGCCATGTAGTCGCTCTAATCGCTCCGGCTTTTTCAAACACTTCATCGTAGAGGGCATCATTGGTTCCTTGGTTTTCCGATGCAGTATGAGCAAAAGCAGCTTTTACCCCAATCTGCGATCCACCGACTTTGATGGCAACTACCGGCTTTTTAGGCACAACACTGTTACAAGCCTTTATATAAGCTTCGGGGCAGTCCATACCTTCAATATAGGTGGAAATGCAATTGGTATTAGGGTCTTGTGCACCATAAGCTATAAATTCTGAAAAGTCAACATCCGCCTTATTTCCAAGCCCAACGAAAAAACTCATACCAAAGTTTAACATTTGAGAAGTTCCAAGTGCTGCCAGAAGATTGGCTCCCGACTGTGAAATCATAGCCACTGGACCTTCAACAGGGAGATAAGGAATAAAACCGCAATTGAAGTTTAGGTAAGGACTTCCCATTCCAACAAGGTTAGGTCCAATTAACGGAAGCTTACTATCCCGACAATACTGGGTTAATTCATCTTGCAATTGACCTCTGCCAATTTCTTTAAATGCACTGGTTGCAATTACTGCAATCTTTGCTTTTTTAGCCACCGCATGTTCCAATACCATTTTTACTAAGTGAGCCGGCACAGCGACAAATACCAAATCTACAGGACCGGGTATATCCGTAATGGTTTTATAAGCTTTTAAGCCATGTACTTCTTCTGCTCTGGGATTTACCGGGTAAATGGTCCCTTTATAACCCCATTTGTTCAAACCTTCTATAACCTTATAGCCAACTTTTCCATCATAACGTGATGCTCCAACTACTGCAATGGATGAAGGACTCAAGGCATACTTCAAATTATCAACGACATATTTACGAGGAGCATTTATTTTCATTATTTCCCCTCCTTATCAAATGAGCATTTTTCCGACGCATTCTTTATGGTACGATCTTCAAGGAAGTCATCGGTAAAAACACATTCTTCCCAAAAGCCATTTTTCTCATCTAATCGGCAAACCCAGCGTCTATACATTCTGGTAATATCCGCTTCTTTAATATCTTCTACCTCTCCATACTTGGAAATCTTATTCCTTAAGGCATGGATATCTGATATTTCGTTATAAGCACATACTAAAATATCATAAAATGCATCCGTAAACTCTAAAACAACATTGAATTCAGGCTCTTGAGATAGTTCATCTACAATTTGAGCTTTACGATAACATGGAATATTCTGAAATGTTCGAACCACGAACATGTGATTCGTTAAATTGAGTTTCATGAAATTTAAGAAGAAAACAGGTACCAATATTCGCTTTTCCTCTACTATTTCCTTTATACCTTCCAGCATATCATTGGGATCTAATCCTGAAATCTTGGATAAAACTTCAAAATCGAAGTATTCTTCAACCGGCCTTTCAGCATTTAAAGCTTCAAATAGCTTTAGATCCTTCAAATCCATTTTATTTTGAATCTTATCCAGCTTCTCAAGCTGACCCTTCCCCCAGTAAGCTTTTCTATAGGTATCTTGTTCAGCATCCCACATATTGATATGAGCTTCTCTAACATCACGTCGAATAGGACAAATATGAGCAAATTCCACTTCCGGATTGTTCTTCCAAGGCTCAATAACACTAGCTAAGAGATTGTCTAATACTCTCATGTGATTGCCATTAAAGAAATCGAAATCACCTGTGGATTCAAACCCTGTACAAATATCATCTTTGTTTTGATACCACTCAGATAATTTGGATTTTTCTTCTTTCGTAGTGCCTTCTTTAAGTTTAACAAACCAATAATAGAGTCCCCACCCATACACTTGTGTTGCAGGGTTCATGACAAACATAATCAAATGCTCATCATAAAGCCGATGCATCCGTTTTATAATATCATCCTTTGTTAATCCTGTAGCTTTGGTCAGATACTTCATATTAAATACTTCCGGATGTATTTGATATGACGATTTTGCTACATTATAAGCACTCATTTTTGCGTCATCTAAACCTAAAATTCCTGGTTCTAAAAATCCTATTCCTCTTGGATCAAAAAAGTAATCTCGTTTCCATTCTTGTTGTTCATCCGTCCCAAGAATGTATTCAGCCTGTTTTTTTTCTTGATTTTCCTTCAATTATACTCCTCCTTTAAATTTAAATTAGAAAGTTTTTTACTTCCTTTTAAGTAGATGGATGCTACCTACGTATCTCAAATCAATAGAACCAGGAATGATTTGATTACTTCTTAGTTAAACGCAAATAAAATGCCAAAACATGTGTTTTAAAAATATATTTAAAAAACAATCATAATACTATAATTGTTTAAAGTTTTAGACAAATTGAATACAGGGTGTATATATATTCGTTTTGGCATTAATTTGGAGAAAATTTGATGTCAGATAAACTATAAAAGTCTAACCGCAAACAACCGCCGTCCATGGCTTAAGTTTGCTCACAGACGTCCTGTCTGTGCACGACTTTTATAGCTTACCTGACATCTAAATTTTCTACCCAAATTAACACAAGAAACAAATATATATACACCCTGTATTCAATTGCAAAGTGTTTTTGTTCAGTCTAAACAATCATTATACAACGATTGTTTTTTAATACTTCTTAAATTAAATTTGCTTTCTTTCACTAACTTAATGTACTATCTGAAAAGCTTTTTTACAATAAAACCGTTAAATATCTTTACAATTGTAAAATAGCTTTACGATATATTTTTATCCTTGATTTTTTTGTAAAGCGTTGGTCGAGAAATGCCTAATTGTTTTGCTGCCTTGGTTATGTTGCCTTCACACTCAATTAAAGCCTTTTGTATCGTTTGCTTCTCAGTTTCTTCTAACGAGTATTTTTTATTTATTTTTAGCTGTCTTTTCGGTGAAGTGATATAGTCGGGAAGGTGCTCAGGCAATATGACGCTACTGTTGGAAAAAGCTAAAATGTGTTCTGTAATATTCTCTAATTCTCTCACATTGCCGGGCCATTTATAGGCTGAAAGAATGTCTAATACACTTTTATCTAATATATATTTTCTTTCAAGGCTTTGGGTGTATTTGCTTATAAAATACTCCATTAGAATCGGTATATCTTTATTTCGCTCCGCCAGCGTAGGAATATGTATGTGTATAACATTTAATCTCCAGTAAAGATCTGCTCTAAATCGATGGTGATTAACCTCTTGAACTAAATCTTTGTTAGTTGCAGTAATGACTCTAACATCTACCGGAATGCTTTTATGTCCCCCTATTTTTGTGACTTCCCTCTCTTGCAGTACTCTCAATAGCCTTATTTGAAGGTTTTTGGGCATCTCTCCTATTTCATCCAGAAAAATAGTGCCACCATTGGCTTGCTCAAATTTTCCTTGGCGCCCATTTTTATTTGCGCCGGTAAAAGCCCCTGCTTCGTAACCAAAAAATTCACTTTCAATGAGCTCTTTAGGAATTGCGCCGCAGTTAACAGCTATATATGGCCCGTTTGCTCTGGAGCCGGCATTATGAATGGCTTGTGCAAATACCTCTTTACCCGTCCCACTCTCTCCGGTAATCAATACATTGAAGTCATTCTCTGAGGCCACCATAGCCTGATTCTTTACTTTTATAATGGCTTCACTCTTGCCTATAATGTTTTCAAAATGAAACCCTTTTCTTGTTTTTATTTTCTTAGTTTCGACTTTTTCTAATATATTGATACAACCATCCACCATATTATTATTATTGAAAATAGGAATAATTCTTTTTACGTTATAAAGCATTTTTTTATCTTTTGTATCTTTTAACACATAATTTTGAGAGAATTCTCTTCCTGTTTTTAATACATCCAATATGACAGGATAAAATCCCAACACAGCTTCTGCTTTTTTACCTATTAATTTATCCGAATCTTCTCTTAATATTTCTAATGCATTCTGATTAAGCTCCGTAATCATTCCATTATGATCTACTGCTATGATAGCATCAGATACTGAATTAAATATGGTTTTATAATATTCATTTACCAATCGAAACTTTTCGTTCATTTTCATCATTCTCAATTGATTTTCAATCGCCATCTCTGCTGCTAATAGTATTCCCGAAAGCTGTGCATTGGGTGTTGCAAAACCTGCTGCAATACCTAGTATTGCAATAATATCACCATCCATATTTCGAATAGGCACTGCTGAACAAGCGCGTTTTTTTAACTCATAGCAGTATTTTTCATCGGCCATAAAAGGCACTGCATTATTGTTTGAAATAACCATTGAAACCGCTGTAGTGCCCACAGCTTTCTCGCTCCATGCTGCCCCTACTTTAAAATTGAATATATGTTTAAAATCTTCTAATACGTCTTTATCCCCTGATACGTATAATATGTTAGTATCGCCATCTGTCAAAAATACGATATATCCAAGACCTTTTATGGTTTGAACGATATTGTTAATATAAGGTAATGTGATGTTGATTAATGGTTTGTACTGCTCTAATTTCTTTTCCAATTCTTCCGATGTAAGAATGACACTGGATCTGCCTCCATACGCATCAACTTTCAGCTCTTTACTTCTTTCCCATGAATGAATTACTTTTTCATTTACACCAGTTGGTCTTTCACCAAATTTTACAAACCTATGCCACTTTTTTATGACGTGACTGTTATGATCAATATTTACTAATGGTATCAAATGATTTTTCAACAATAATTCACCCCACTTTTAGAAAATTAACTTTATAATTATTTATTCAATGTACAAAATAAAAATCCTCCTATATTCAATAACGTTTAGGGAATATGCCAATAAAAAAAGACATTTTAAATGCCTTTTTTTATATACTTTTCTATTGTGAGTTATTTCTAATCCTTATTTTCTTAGCAGTAATATTTTTCCCCTTTATTTTATTTTCCTGTAAAGCTTTCCAGACCATATCCCCCTTTTTGTTAAATACCTCAATATAAGAGCAAGTGTCCTGAATGTCAATAATGCCTATATCATCTGTATGGATTCCCTTAATATTCATAAGAGCTCCCAGTATATCAGCAGGTCTCATTTTTTTCTTTTTGCCTGCATTGATACGTATTCTTGTAATGTCTTTATTAAACTTTGCCGCTTTTTCTACTATCGCTTTAGGTTTCTTTTCTAGATTTTTATTCCTTGATACTTTCTGAATTGAAGCGCCTTTTTTAGGAATTTTATAACCCAAATATGCTTGAAGATCGTTTAGCCTGTCTTCTTCCAGCAATGAGACAAAAGAAATGGCAATACCTTTTTCTTCTACCCGACCTGTTCGTCCAATTCGATGAACGTAATTCTCACTTTCAAAAGGAAGATTATAATTAATAACAAGTGATAAACTATCAATGTGAATGCCTCTAGCAGCTAGGTCTGTCGCAATAAGAAAATTAAACTGTCCTCTTTTGAATCTTGAAATAGTACGCAATCGAAGGTCTTGCTTCATGCCGCCATGCAATGCTTCACAGTGATATTTTTCACGTTTCATTCTCATGGTCAACTTCTCAACTTTTTCTCTCGTATTGCAAAATATCATGCAACTTTTTGGTTCTTCTTGATTCATAATATTTTTTAATAAGCTAAATTTTTGTCTTTCTTCAGCTTCATAATAGATTTGTTTGATTTTTTCTGTAGCCGGAGCCACAGAATGAATCTCAATACGTTCCGGATTCACCATGTATTTAGAACATATTGCTTCGATTTCATCAGGAATTGTTGCAGAAAATAATAGAGTGGTTCTGTCAGGCGGGAGTTGATTAATGATAGCTTCAACCTCTTCTATAAAACCTCTATTGAGCAACTCATCTGCTTCATCTATGATTAAATACTTAATATCCTCAAGATTCACATGTTTTCTTTTGATGTGGTCACTTATTCTGCCTGGAGTAGCCACAATAGCATGCACTCTTTGTTTTAACTGTCTTATTTGTATATATATAGGCTGCTTACCGTAAATTTTGACACTTCTAATTTTTTTATATCTTCCTATATTAGCAATCTCATCGCTCACTTGTACGGCTAATTCTCTTGTAGGGGTCAATACCAACACCTGAGGATTTTTATTTTCTAATTCTATTTTTTCACAAATGGGAATACCAAAAGAGGCAGTCTTTCCACTGCCTGTATCAGATTTTACAATTAGATCTTTTCCTTTTAAGACCAAAGGTATGACTTTTTCTTGAACCTCCATTGGTCTTTCATATCCTAATATTTCTAAAGCCTTTATTATCTCTTTATCTATTTTATATTTTTCGAACCCGGGTTCATTCATTTTATCAACCTTTCAATTAATAGTAAACCTAATTGAAGTCCTTTATAAATTCCAATAATTTCGGATTATTTTCAAGACATTGCGGCCCCATAATACTGCCTTTTAAACCATTGGCTTTTAATGTGCCAAAAGACAAAGGAGATGCGGACGATAAATCGTATTCAACCAATACCTTTAATAACATAAAGTTACGTTTAGGTGCTTGTCCCTTTTTCTCTTTTATATAATGATCCGCTTGTTTCATAGCAAATTCTGTTGGTATATTCATATCTGCTACTTGACACTTAAAACAAATTTGTTTGTGCGGCGCACCACAGTAAATATAAACGATATCATCTATATCTACTTTGCTTGTCATAGGCCAGACAACTTGATCTTCCTTTGTAAAAGCCCCTATTACATCATAAAGTTTTGGATTAGCCGGATAAATCCAATGTCTCATTTCATCACATCCTTTAATCTAATTCTTTTTTTATGTTTTCCAATCATCTTATTATATTAACTTGTCTTATATTATTATATCACTTTACATATTCTTTGAAACCAAAAAAGGTACTTAATCCTTCAAGAATAATGTACTATTTTCTTTTATGTTAAGCTATAATTTAAGATAATAACCGTTGGAGGCGTAATATGAAAATAGATGTTTTTGGCGCAATACTTATAGATCAATGCATTGATGACAAAGGTGAAACAACAGAATCCATCGGCGGTTCAGGACTTAATATTGCTAGGGGTCTTCACCTGCTAGGACATGATGTTCAATACATCTCAAATATAGGCAATGATGTCTATAAAGATACAGTGTTTAAAACACTAGAACTCAGCAGCTTTCCTACTCAAAGTATTACCATTCGACAAGGGAAAACCGGATTGTTTATTTCACAAAACAATCAGATGAAATCAGTAGAAAGAGGTGTCAATGCACTGCCTCTCACCTTAGATACCGGCCTATTACGCAATGAATGTGCTATTATTACGACAGAAATTCATGAATCAAGTTTAGAAAAAATATTATCTTTTAATTGGAAAAATATATTCTTAGATATCGGCCCCAGACCACAAATACTTGATAATCTATCATTGCCTCAAAACTGTGTCACCATTGGCAATGTTGAAGAAAACAAAATAAAGACCAGCCAAATCGTGAAATTAGGTCCCAAAGGCGCAAATTGGAACGATATAAAAGTCCCAGGAAGCAACATGCCTTTGCCCTACACCGTTGGAGCAGGCGATTTGTTTGATACGATATTAATAGATAATATCTTAAAAGGAAAGAGTAAAAAAACAGCACTCAGCTCTGCTGTTGAACATGCAGAAAAAGGCTGTTATATAAAAAATACATTCAAATTAGAAGGCTTAATATAAAACCCTTTTAAGACCATAGTCCTAAATAAATCAGACAAATACCGATCAAAAATATAACACTGCCCATAATGATTTTAGCAATTTTATTAAAGATAGCATATTTGCGGGAAGTTTTCATTTGATTTACATATCCAATAGATGTCCCTGCAACCATTAGTAATATACTGTGGCCAACCGAGTAGAAGAGCATCAAGGTGATTCCCCAAAGCAGATTACCTTTCTCTGCTGCAATTGCTAACATGACTACCAGCACTGGAATAGCACAATGTGATGAAAAAACACCACCTAATATACCGGTTGCAAAAGCTCCGGTATGCCCTCTTTTTTTATTGGATGACACAGCATTAAACTCAGGAATAATATCAACAATTTCCCATGCTTGAAAAGCCATGAGTATCATAAGTCCTCCAAGTATTATATGTAACCATTTATCTTCAAAGTGTACGAGCTTTCCAAAAAGCGAAGCTGCCATTCCCAGTATGGCAAAAGTAATGGCCATGCCCATACAGAATGTTAAAGAATATTTAAATGCTTTCTTAGTACTATTTTCCGAATACCCTCCAACATAACCTATCAAAAGTGATATGCTGGATAAAGAGCACGGTGTAAAAGAAGTAATCATTCCAGCTAAGACCGCTACTAATGGTGCCAGCCATACATTTTGGGTCATATTATTACTTATTGCATCCAACCAACTGTTCAATAATTTAACCTCTCAAAAATTGAAATCATAAAATATCTTATATCCAATCCCTCCCAATATAATATACATACTGACTTGTTATCCACTATTACATTGTATTTATTATGGAAGTACATTAGTCGTAATTCCATAATAAATTTTTCATCTTATGTGTTTTTCTTTTCCTGATTAACAAAATATGTTCTTAATACCCATCCCATATACACTGCTAAAAGGATTGTCATTGCTAAAGCTTTTACCAAGCCTAATTTATGAGGTATCACAATACCCATTGAAAACGCTAAAAGTATTATGCCTATATCCATATGCAGTACCTTTTGTAATTGAGAAGGTCTTGCTAATTTTCGATTTTTTAAGATTAGTAAACACCCTGATACAACACTGATTCCAATCCAGAATTCCTTAGGCACAGGTGGTATGTTGCTAATAGGTGGACAAAAAAAACCAATGATTGAGCCAAAAGCAATAAGGTATGCTGCTATTACTAATTTAGAAATTTTAGACTGAGTATTTCTGTCAAACTGCTCTAAAGGTTGAGACTCACTAGTAATTCCGGTCAATTCATCTAAGGATACTTCTAATATTTCTGCTAACCTTATTAAATTGTTTGTATCTGGTTGACTCAGTCCATTTTCCCATTTTGATACAGACTGCCTGCTGACACCCAACAAATCTGCTATTTTTTCTTGTGATAAGTTTTTTTGTTTTCTTAATTGTCTCAGCTTCTCAGCAAAGCTCATTAACATCACCTCTCATACATTGTAACAAAATGCATGGTTGCACTCTACCAACTTGCCTGTTAAATTTGTCAACTATAGGTTGCAATTACTGAAAATATAATAGATCATACGTATTTATTATCTTCTTTTCTATTTACTGATCGTACCATTCTTCTGTATGTATGCCGTTTTCCTTTTATAACAATGGAATAATTCATAATATTTTCAGGTATTGCGATTCCAGGTCCATAACCGCAGTCCCCAATATGGTGCATATCGGTTCCCGCCATTTTAGAGTATAATGCTATGGTTTTAATGGTTGATTCATCCGCACCCTCTTGTGATGTTCCTATGGTGGTTAAAGTCATAGCTCCTAAGCTATGGGTGTAGTCAATCATATCTTTAACATATTCTACCGTCATTCCAGGTACTGTACCCGGTGCAGGCAGTAATATGATATCGGTTCCTTTTTCTACAAGTGATTTTATGACCTCTTTGGATACTATACCTGTTCCTACATTTTTAATATCTCCCGCTGCATGCATTTTGCCTGCAACAATGATTATTTTTTCTCCATAAGCTTTTTTAATGGCTTCAACACAATGAATAATTTTTTCATTGGTCACACCCACCTTTGGATTACCGGTCAGTACAACAAAATCAACACCTTGTTTGATCAGCTTTCCTACATTCTCAAGCTGTGCTGTCCTTCCTTTGGAAATGCTGACTTTTTCGTCTTCAATATTTAGATTTGGATCTACCGGCTCTAAGTTAACACCTACCATTCTTCCTGTATATGTTTTAATGGTCTCAATAACACTTTGTCCTTCAATCTCAGGAATACCAAATACTTTAGGGTCATTTACATCATATAAATTTAATAAGATAATATCTGATCCAAAGCCGGCAGCTAATTCTACATTACTAATATCCAGTAACAATGGAGGCACCATAGTAATGATCTCAGTAACCAAAGTCCTTCCCTCACTCATTTTGATACTTAAAAGCTTTTCTTCCTTTGACATGTCATTAATGTCATTTGCATTTAGATCCAGTAATCTTTTTTTCATTGATAAAACCCTCCTTAAATTAAACATAAAAAAGGCATAAACCAAATATATGTTATATATCGGTTTATGCCTGATTGAACAGTAACATGCCATATTTTTATATTAATATTATATTATGTATTTCTCTTTAGTACAACTGTTCCATGTATAAATATTTCCATTTATTTATTTTTATTTTTTTATGGGAGCTTGTTCGCCTTAACTTTATTAATTAATTCCTCAACTTTTGTTTTAATAGTATCCCTTGTAGCTCTAAAACCTTCTATAGGTCCACCTGAAGGATCTTCCAGCCCCCAATCCTCCATATACTTATGAGGAACATATGGACAGTTAACATTGCAGCCCATAGTAATGATAATATCTATCTCCTCAGGTATATCTGAAAGCAGTTTAGGTTTATGACTGCTCATATCTACACCGGCTTCTTCCATTACTTCAACCGCTAAAGGCTTTACTTCCGGATACTCCTCTGTCCCTGCTGAATAAATATCTAATACATCCATTCCTAGTTTTTTTGCCCATCCTTCTGCCATTTGACTGCGACAAGAATTATGAACACACACAAATGCGACTTTCAGTTTCATCGTTTGTCTCCTTTTACTTTATTGGTATGTGCATCAACTACACATCATATTTGGTTTCATTTCAGCTTATATCACTATATGCTCATATACGCATAATACTATTTATATTTTGTATTGTCAATATATTGCACCCATAAAATCTGGAAAACGTTAAGTCATTTCTAAAAAGTGGAGTATACCTACATCCCCAACTCGTAAAAATCATCAAATGGAATTCTTTCTTCACTTTCAAGCATAAAAATGTATTTGCCTTCAGCAATATCATCTATCGGATATACTTCTAAATCATAATCCTTTATCTCTTCATCTGTTAGTCCAAAATAAATATATGAAGAACTTAACATTCCATGGTTTGAAAATAATTTATTAGCTCTAAAAACAACTCCATTTTCAATCTTTTCATCATCAGAAAAGAAAGGATGTTTTTCATTAGTTCCTTCAACTGTCGTCATATGATTGGGGTCTACTACACATTTTTTTTGTATATATGGTATATATACACCCAAGGATGGTGTGATGTCTTTATTTGTTATGGTACAGAAATTTACAACAGAATCTTTTAAATATACAATATATTGATCACTATTAGGGGCACTGTCCGCCATTAAGACGTTAAAAACGATTTCATCAGCACCTAATTTATTTGTTAATATTTGTTCATACGTAATATTTATTACAATACACGCAACTACATATACGATTAATAACGTTACTATTATTCTTTTTGCTATCTTCTTTAGCATCTGGACATCCTCCTTTTGAACCTTTAATTTTGTCGCTTAATTTTAAGCTCCTCCAACTAAAATCTTAAAGGTATTTTAAAGGTATTTCAATAGTAAATTGACTACCTTTTCCTGCTTCGCTTCGGACATCAATATTTCCTTCAATTTCTTTAATATTTTTTTGTACAATATATAACCCTAGACCTTCTCCCGGAGTTTGGGCAGCATTATGGCCTCTATAATATGCATCAAATATTTTTTTAATCTCATTTTCAGATATGCCTGCTCCGGTATCTTGAATTATAATGGACAGCCTATCATCAACTTGTTTCACTTCAATATTTACTGTACCACCATTTCCGGTGTACTTATAAGCATTTGTTATAATATTGTAAACAGCTTGTTTCAATTTATATTTGTCCGTTTTAATCATTATTTTTTGACAGTTTGTATGATTTAACTGTATGTTTTTCTTGTTAAATTGAGGTTTTAGTCCATTTACAATCTGCTCTAGTTCTTTACAAATATCAAATTCTTCAATGTTTAAAGGCTCAATGTCTTCTTCCGCTTCAATCAATTGACTCATGTTAGAAATGATTGATGTTAGGTTATCGATTTGATTTTCACAAGTCTTGAGTTCTTCTTTATCCATTTCAATAATATCATCTTGTACGCTCTCTATATAGCTTTGAAGTATGGTCAATGGGGTTCTTGTTTGATGTACTAAGGAATCAATAAGTTTTTTCCTGCTTTTTTGTTTGAGTTTTAGTCTATAGCCCAGTGTTCGCAGGCTTTGTTTTATCGTTTGGATTTCTCTTACACTTGAATCTACTATTATTTCTTCATTACCCAGATCAATATTTTGAGCCTGCTTAGCAGTCTCAATTAACTCACGACTCATTCTTTTGCTGACAATTAAACCAATCCCAATAGCCATTAAGAACACAACTATAGAAGATATAAGACTGTTCTTAATGATTGAAGCTTTAAACATCTGTGAAGCGATTGAATCTTCTATGGAACCATTCCTTGTAATCAGTACTCTTCCGATCACCATGCCATTTTGATGAATCGGGTGATCGTCTACAATATTTGATCTGTTTCTCATCATGTGTCCCATACCGTTCATCCTACGATTTCCTTTTCCCATCATTTGTGATTCATTATAGACGTGAATGATTAAATTATCTGATGCATCATAGATTTTTATTTCCGTAATAGGGTCATCAAGACGGGTTTGCAGCTCTACATTCATTTGCTTGACAGAAAAGTTCTCAATGGACATTGTATTAGAAGCATACTCAATAATTTCCTCAACATGTTGTTCATAATTTTCAGTTATATAATCTGTAAAATATTGATCGATAAGCAGGCTGAGAAGGCCTGCGTTAATAATAATGGCAATGATTGAAACCAATAATAATATTAAGAGCCATTGTTTTCTAATTGTCATCATCACTGCCTCCAAACATATAACCTGCTCTATATTTTGTCATGATATATATAGGCTTTTTAGGTTCATCTTCCATTTTATGACGGATTCTTTTTATATATGTATCTATATTCCGATCATAGCCGTCATACTCATATCCAAACGCTTTTTTTATTATCTGATCTCGGGTCATAATTTGTCCCCTATTTTCAAAAAAAACTTTAAGAATATTAAATTCTATTGAGGTCAGTGGAATTTCAGTATTACCCTTAAAAAGCCTTTGCTGACTTATATTCAATTTTAGATCTCGATATGGAAGCATCATTTCTTCTTTTTTATTATATATTCGTCGAACCAATACATTAACCCGACGAACTAATTCCCTTGGACTAAAGGGTTTGACAACATAGTCATCCGCACCATAGTCAAATCCTTTTAATCGATCTACTTCTTCCTGCCTTGCTGTCAACATAACAATAGGCACATTAGATGTTTCTCGTATTTCTTTTAATACTTCAAAGCCATCAATACCGGGCATCATGACATCTAAAAGTATAAGGTGAAATTGATATTGACTGAATAATTCCATAGCTTCAAAGCCATCTTTTGCAATGGCGCAGCCATATCCTTCTTTTTCAAGATATTTAGATACGATATCGAATATTTCTTTTTGGTCCTCCACTATAAGAATCTTATATTCCATCATCATCACCTCATATTATTCTCTCAGTAAAATATGGCTTAATTATGGCAATTGAATACAAAATCAAATTTTATTAATAAATCATTCCATTAAAATTATTTTTGAGTTTCATCCAACCATACTTCCTTAAGTATTGGTATCCCTTCTATAATTTCCTTCTCAGTCAGACTGCTGAAACCTAGCATTAGACTAATAAATCATGCTTTTTTTTATTGGATAGGCATATTTTTCTCAAATGATTTTCCCAGTGTCCTTCACGCATAAATAGTTCTAAAGTTTTTTGATTCAACCAAGGTACCGAGGATTCATATTCAGTAAAAACTGTATTATATTGATTAAGTAATCTTTTGGGCAGAACCATATAGCTCATTCGCAAAGCCGGTGAAAGAGATTTTGAAAATGTCCCAATATATACGACTCGTTCATTAAAATCATTACACTGCAAAGATGGAATAGGCCTCCCGCTATACCTAAGTTCGCTATCATAATCATCTTCAATAATGATACCTTCATTTTTAACTGCCCAGTCTAACAGCTTTAATCGTTTCTGGATAGATGTAACACATCCCATAGGAAATTGATGGGAAGGGGTAATGTATAATAGCTTGGCAAATGTCCTTGCTAACTGGGTAATATCTATACCATCTGTCTTTACATCAATGGGAATAACTTGATAGCCTAAGTTTTCAAACACATACCGAGCACCATCATATCCCGGGTCCTCCATAGCTAAATGGTTAAAATCATTTTTGAACAATTGACATAGTAAATTAAGACAAGGTTGTGTACCGGAGCATATGATGATTTGTTCAGGATTACAACGAATGCCTCTGTATTGATTTAGATATTTCATGATTTCTATTCGTAACCCAATCTCACCTTTGGGTTCATTATAAGATGATAACTGTTCTATAGCTGTATTAAGGCTTTGATTGGTTAACTTACGCCAAAGCTTTACAGGAAAATCTGTCGGACTCATTTTTCCATACTGAAAATCATATAAACAGTCATCTGTTCTTTTTTCAATTTTTTTCTGATCGATGGTATTCTTGGGTGCAGAATGAGGCTTAAAATTGACCAATAAATCACTATCAAATTTCTCTATAATAAAACCGCTGCATTTTTTACTTTTAATATATCCTTCAGAACTCAATTGAAGGTACGCAGCATCTACCGTATTTCTGCTGACCTGCAGTGTTTTTGAGAGCTGACGAGTAGAAGGAAGCTTGTCGCCTTCAGCCAGTTGTTTTGTGATGATACCCTCTCTGATTTGTTTATATATTTGGATATATAAAGGATCTTTTGATGTATTATCTATTATTATCATTTGTTCCTCCTTAAACTGGCACTATCAAATATTTACAGACTGGCACTTTTAATAGTATCAGTCTTATTATATTATGAATTCAATATTGAAGCAATGTGGTTAGATGGTATAATATCTAATACCAATGATAGGAGGTTATTTCGATGTTTAAAGAAATGAGGTTAAAAGACATGCAGATGGATGAATCCAAAGCCGTTGCTTTACTTGACAAAGGCGAATATGGTATTCTATCCACCATTGGAGAAAATGATTACTGTTATGGAACGCCTTTGAATTATGTCTACTCAAAAGGTGCCGTATATTTTCATTGTGCCGTTGAAGGCCATAAGCTTGATAACATTCAATATCACAATAAAATATCTTTTTGTGTTGTTGGCCGAACCGAAATTCTTAAAAAGCAATTTGATACAAAGTATGAAAGTGTTGTAGTATTTGGGCGTGGTGAAGAAGTAAAAGATGAAGAAAAAATAAATGCTTTACTAGAACTTATAGATAAATACTCCCCTGAATTTAAAGAAGCCGGTAAAAAGTATATCTCTGCTGAAGGTCATCAAACAAGGGTTATTAAAATAGTTATTGATAAAATAAGCGGAAAAGGAATTTATTAGAATAACATCTTTTATCTCTTAAAACTTTATGATTATACCCGGAATATTCATGGAAACTACGAATCACATTTTCTATGTCAATGAATACTCCCTTTATAAAGTGAAATTTTCATGATACAAGACATAAAATGTGATATAGTAGATTTATCATCTCTAAGAAAGAAGGGATAAGAATGAAGAAAAACAAAACCAAGCAAATAATATGGATACAATTATTAATTGGTTTTGCTCTAATTGAATTTCCGGGAATATTTTTTATCAATCGTATTTTCCCAACCATATTTGGATTACCCTTTATTTATGGATTTGTCATTATTGTTTGGGCATATATGTGCGTGGTATTGTTTTATGCATACAAAAAGAAATGGGGAGAAAATCCGCCTGAAAAATGATTATCTTTCGTCATATACTGTACTGTTAAACTTATATCCCACCCCTCTTACATTAACAATATACTGAGGATTCGAAGGATTTTTTTCTATCTTTTTTCTCAGGTTACTGATATAAACCATAATCGTTCTAGCGTCATTATCCAAGCTATCCATTTTCCATACCATTTGAAACAATTGTTTCATACTGTAAATTCTTTTAGGATTTTTTATGAGAATCTCTAAAATTTCAAATTCCTTAGCTGATAATACAACAAGTTCATTGTCAACAAATACTTCATGACTGTCAATATTGACCTGAATACCGGGATATTCAATGATACACGGCGTATAAGCGGTTTGCTGAGATAACCGGCTTCTTCTTAGATGGGCTTTTATCCTTGCCAGTAATTCATTAGGTAAAAATGGCTTTGTAATAAAATCATCGCCGCCTACAGACAAAGCCAATACTTTATCCATTTCTTGAGACTTGCAGCTAATGAATAAAATAGGTGCGTTGGTTAATTTACGTATTTCTAAACATAATTCAATGCCATCAATATCCGGCAGCATGATATCTAAAAGAATTAAATCAGGCAGTTCTGTTTCAATTGATTCTAAAGCAATTTTAGCATTCTGTGCCGTTAAAATCTGATATTGATCTTCCATTAAACAAGACTTAATCAAATCTAAAATCTCAATCTCATCATCAACAATTAATATTTTCTCTCTTGCCATAATAATCCCCCCTAACATTACTATTATACCATAAAAAAAAAGTCCGCTAAATATATGGTAAAACTTGATAATTTATTACCTAATATTAATTAGCTTGCTGAACGAATACGCATTATTAACTACAGGAGATATTTGGTATATAATTTGTAATGGAGAAATACTAGTTTTAACGAAGTACAGTGAAGCTTTCATCAAATCTTCCGGTTGCAATTGATACCGGAATTCTATGGTTTATAAATTGGTATTGTAAAGTAAAAAGTGCTTCCTTTATCCATTTCACTTTGGGCCCAAATTGTACCCTTATGAAACTCTACAATTTCTTTTGATATTGCAAGTCCCAATCCACTTCCTTCGAAATCATGCTTATTAAATTTACTACGATAAAAACGATCAAAAATCTTTTCAATTTCTTCAGATGGTATTCCTACCCCTGTATCGGAAATTGAAACCAACAGGTAATCATCATTATTATAAAATCCCAGTTTGATTTTAATACTGCCATTTCTAACCGTATATTTAATGGCATTAAATATGATATTTGAACAAACCTGATCAAACCTTTCAATATCAATAATTAGATAGGACTGTAAAAATTTATTTGACTCATCATATAATATCTCAAAATTAATATTGTTTTTAACCGTATCCAAACGATATTTAACTAATATCTCATCGATAAAATCTTGGACGGTAATTTGGGAAAAATTAAAAGAGTTCTGTCCTGATTCAAATTGAGTCAGCTGAAATAAATCTTGTATCAGTCTTTGTAAATGTAAAGACTTTTTATATATTAAATCAATAATATATTCTTTTGATGTTTGATTTTTAAATTTTCCGTTCTTAATTTCAGCAATATATCCTACAATTGAAGTAATAGGTGTACGAAGCTCATGTGAAATATTAGTGAGTAATGTTTGTCTGGATTTCTCAGTATTAATTAAACTTTCTTCAACCTTCTTTCTATCTGTAATATCACGCAAAATACCTTCCATACGAATAACTTGTGTTCCGTTTTCTTCATAGAAGTTTACCTTTTGTTCTGTCCAAATATAATGTCCCGATTTATGTTTCCATCTAAGGGTAAAAGGCTCTGAAAATGAGGACGACGGATCAAAAAATGTCTCTAAAAATTCCTTATCCTCAGGATGAATAATCTCTGAAAACAAGTTAGGATTATCATAAAAATCCTCAGGTGTATAACCTAAAATATCTTGGCTGGATGGACTGACATATCTAAAATACCTATTAGGATTTAACTGTAAAACATAAATCATATCTTGTGCATTTTCGGCAAATAAACGAAAGAGTTTTTCGCTTTTGACCAACTCTTCTCTTATTTTTTGCAAATATATTAACATAATACCAAAATTCAAAAGATTCGCTAATATAATCTCACTGACATAGCCTAAAGTAGAGTTTCTAAACTCCGGATAAAGATATGGATAGTAGGCTTTGTGTATCCCCCAAATAAAAAAGATAGAAATAATAATGAATTTACCTATTGTATTTACTTTCCAGAATTTCAACAGCATAATTCCTGTAACAATGGCAATGATATTAAAAAAAGCCGATGACAATAAGGTAATGGTAATAAAAGGAAGATTATAATACACAGCTAAAGCAATCCATAAAATATTTACAATTGTAAACTGAATCCAGTAATACGGAAACTTTTTTCCAATAAAAAAATAGGTACCGGCTAATAAGAAGAGGCTGTTAAATAAGTCGCATACTTGCTTAGCTGCTATCAAATAGATGGAATCAGGGCGGGAAATCAAAAAGATATTGAATAAAAGACTGAATGCATACATAACCCAGCTTAAGCCCCAATAACTAATATATTTTTGACGATTCTTTGTAAACGTAAAAAAATAGAACAATGAAATATTGAATACAAATAGGATGAGTACAAAGAGTAAATATTTATTTTGAGATAATTGATACATGAGTAAAAACTCCTTTTTATTCATAACTACATCCTATTTCATTGTATCAGAAAAGTAACTTTAATGAGTGTAAAAAATATTTTAAGGTTTTTTATATAAATTAAAGGTTGTTTTAAGTGGGTTTTAACATTCATTTGTTATCATATTTACATATTTTGAATTTTTCACAATATTCTAATTCTTATCTATTTATTGGGCTCTTGATTTTCCCCTCCCCTAACTATTGTTGTTGTATTAGGTTGGGCTAATTACATGCTTACAATATAAGATGGGGAAAATCATAAAATAAACCAAATGCTGTAGATGAATTATATTTTCAGCATTTTACTAATCACATTAATTTTCACTTATGAATTACAAAGGAGGAGAAAATCTATGAAAACCAAGAAATTCTTGGCAGTTATTCTTTCACTGGCTTTAGTTCTTACACTTTTATCCGGCTGCGGTGGCGGCGGCAATGAAGGTGGCGAAGGCGGCGGCGAAGGCGAAACAATTAAACCTATCGTTTTAAGATTAGCGTCAGATGCTCCACTTGAGCACATCGCTACAGGACTTAATAATGGTGCTTGTGAGAAAGTAAAAGAAAGAACAGATGGTAGAGTAGAAGTTCAATATTATCCAGCGAGTCAGCTTGGAAGTTATGAAACCGTATATGAAGAAATCGTAATCGGCAGTGTTGATATTGCACAGATTACGGTTCCAGATGCCTTAGATTCACGTCTTGGAGCTGCATACCTTCCATATTATGCAACAAGCTTTGATGAAGCAAAAATTCTTTATGCTCCTGATGCTTATATCAGCAATGTTTTCTCTGATCTTACCGCTGAAAATGGCGTTAGATTTATGGGATGGGTATTGGAAGGTTTTATTGGAATGGGCGTTATTGAAGATCCTGACAACGTAATGGAACCAGGCGCAGATAAGGGCATCAAATTAAGAAGTCCTGCAATGGCAACCTTCAGATATGTACAAGAAGACTTAGGTTATAACCCTATCACCATCACTTATGCAGAGGTTCCAACTGCTATTCAAACCGGCGTTGTTGACGGATGGATCGGTGGAACACCTAATATGAACTATTCATGGGTAGGCGAGATCATCAATAAAATGTATGTCAACTACCTTCATGCAGAAGCAACCTGCTATGTCATGAGCGAAAAGAGTTTAGCAAAATTGTCTGAAGAAGATCAACAAATTGTATTAGATGTATTTGCTGAACAAAGTATGCAAAGTATTGTAGATGCTGAAGCAAACGAAGAAGTCTATAAGCAAAGACTTCAAGATGATTATGGTGTTGAAGTTATAGAATTGACGCCTGAGCAACTTGCAACAAACGCTGATTTTGTTAGAGAAAACACATGGACTAGATTAGAAGAAGTTCTTACACCAGAACTTATTGAAGGATTTAGAGCAGAGGTAGAAAAGCTTAAATAACAGATAATTATATAAAAGCTAAGGAAATCCAAAGGAAGGGTAGCTACCCTTCCCTTGATTTTCTAATTGACAGAAAGGAGCATCGCTATGAAAAAAAGAGAAGATTACACACTATGGCGAGGGCTTTTGTTTATTGAAAAAGCAATTATTATCATAGCCTGTGCCGGGACTACAATTGTTGTCGCCGCAGCATGTATATTACGTGTATTTAATATCAACTTAATAGGTTTTGAAGAAATTTTGATCATGATAGCCTTTTGGCTTTATATGATTGGTTGTGCTTATGGCAGCTATGAAAAAAGCCAAATCACAGCAGATATATTAGAGGTCATGATGCCTGAAGGACTTCCAAAAGGTATTTTGCGTCTTTTAAGAAATATCATCGCTACTGTTCTCGGAATTGTCTTCCTTTATTGGGCATACAAATTAGTTCTTTGGACAATTGAGATGGATACTAGAACCCCTGTTTTTAGAATACCGGTTACCATCGGCCAAGGGTCGATTTTCGTAGGACTGTTTCTTGTATCCTTCTATAACATAGTCTACCTATATGATGAAGTTAAGTTATTCACTGCTAAGTATATCAAAAAAACAATGATGTAAAGGAGGTTAAAACCGTATGAGCATAGTATTAATTGCAGTACTCGTACTGATTGTTGTCTTAATGATTGGTGTACCCATTCCGTTTGCATTCTTTGCATCGACTTTAACTATAGTTGTCGCAGGTGGATATGATTATGCATTTCTTCTTCCTTATGGATATAATAAAGCAAGTTCTATTATCTTAGTTGCTATCCCCCTTTTCATTTTAGCTGGGAGTTTAATGGAAAAAGGCGGTATAGGCGAAAGCCTGGTTAATCTAGTTGATATGTTTGTTGGGCGTATCAAAGGAGGCCTTGGCGCCGTAATGGTAATCTCTTGTGCCTTATTTGGAGCTATCTCCGGAAGCGGAATGGCGACACTTTCTTGTATCGGTTCTATCATGCTGCCTAGAATGTATAAAGCAGGTTATCCAAGAGGTGTATCCTCTGCATTAATATCCAGTGCTTCTCTGCTGGGACTTCTAATTCCACCTAGCTTGAACATGATTTTATACGCTTGGGTAGGAGGACAGTCTGTACTTGCAAGCTTTATGGCTACAATAGTACCCGGAATTATTCTTATTACTCTCTTAAGTGCTGTAAATATATTCCTTCTAAGAAAGAATCCAGATATCAAACTGTCTGACCCAATGCCTCCAAAAGAGTTTGCGGCAACACTGGGAAAACGAACAAAAAGTGCTATCCCGGCTCTAATTGCTCCTATTATCATTTTAGGAGGAATCTACGGCGGGATTATGACACCAACAGAAGCAGCAGCTATTTCTGTACTATATTCTATTCCTGTAGGCTGGTTTGTCTATAAAGGTTTAAATGGTAAAACATTGAAAGACAGCTTACTTTCCGCCGGTACAACAGCAGGCGTCATTATGATTATGCTATTTTCCGTTATGATACTTTCTCGTCTCTATGTAATGGAAAATGTGCCTCAAAAAATTCTAAGCCTTATGACTTCAGTTACTGAAAATACTTTGGTTCTGATTCTGATGGTCAATCTATTCTTGATTATAATTGGAATGATAATGGATGACACCAGCGCAATCTTGTTAACCACTCCTATTATGCTGCCAGTCGTAATAGCATTGGGTATTAATCCCATTCATTACGCGGCAATAATGGGTGTTAATCTTGGTTTGGGTTGTGTTACGCCACCTTGTGCGCCTTTCTTATACTTAGGTTCTAGGGTTGGTGGTGCACCCATTAACGAGATGTTAAAGCCAACGGGTTATTTTATAGCTTTTGCTTGGATTCCCACTTTACTTTTAACCACATATGTGCCTAAGCTATCTCTATTTTTACCATCATTATTAGGATTAGTATAAAAATAAAAAGTTGAATAAGACACATATAATAACTCTATTTTTACTCCTCAGACCTCCAAAAGTAAATGTAAAAGTAGAAAAACACAGAAAAAGATTTTGCATTGTATGCAAAATCTTTTTCTATGTTTTCTTATTTATATTTTTTAAATATTAATACTTTATCTAAAAGCATTATTATACTTTGATTTCATATTTGCAATCTTCTCTTGGGTTTGCCTGCAGGTTTTGGTTGTTAGAGATATGAGGACAAAAACCAGTGCATTGGTTGCCAGTCCCAACAGTCCTGAATGACCAATGTCAACACCTCTAACCAGTGAAAAATAGGCTAAGGCTATTAAGCCTGCAATAATTCCTGATATGGCACCCTTGGCGTTTGATTTTTCCCAAAACAGAGCTCCCACAGTGGGAACAAAAATTTGAGCAGTTCCGCTTAGTGCAATGAGTCCTATTTGTACCATTAGTCCCGGAATGTATACATATGCCATAAAAGATAATACTGCAAAAATTAAAATAACTATTCTTCCTATACTCAGTAGTCTCTTATCATCCGATTTTTTGTTAATATATCTTTTATGAATGTCAATGGTATAAAGCGCAGAAATTGCATGGATCTGTGAGTTAGATGTAGACATTGCTGCAGCAGCTCCACCAATTATGATGATAAAAGCAAGCATATGCGGTACATGGTTCATAATAATCTTTGGGAAAAGTGTATCCGCTTCAATCAATTGAGTCTCTAATAGGATACCTGCATTACCAATTAACATGGGTGAAATGTTGACTATAGAAATACCTGCTAATAAGAGGGGCATAATATAGAAAATCTTGGCATCACGTATAGCGTACATCCTAATCCATAAAGGCGGGCCCATTAATGCACCAATGGGAACAATAATAAACATGGACAACCATAATAATGATCCTTCTATATTATTAGGTAAAGTTAATGATTCTGGAGAAACGCTGTAGATTTCCGAAAACAACTTGTCTATACCGCCAAAGTAGTAAATGATATACGCACCGCTTAAAACCGCACTGGCTAAAATCAAAATTTCATAAAACACATCTGCCCATGCAACAGCCCTAAGACCTCCGGTCCATACATAAATCACAATAACCGTTGTAAAAACAAAAGCACCCATCTCACTGGGAATCAGGCCTTTGGACACTTCTTCGATTAAATATGCGCCTCCGGATATTTGAATTTCGAAATATGGAATGGTAAATAACATCATGGTTCCGGTAACGATAATTCCTAAAATTTCTGATTGGTAAATATCTGTGAAAAAGTCCGTAGATGTCATATATTGATTCTCTTTTCCATAGAACCAGATCCTTTTTCCAATAAAAAAAAATAAGATACCAAATAATATGTCCCATCCAAAGGTTGTCCAATATAACGGTCCGTAATAATAGTAGTAGCCGGTTGCACCTATAAAGGCAAACGCACTCCACCACGTAGCTTGTACCGTAAAAAACGCCATGACCAAGCCCATATCTCTATCTTGGATAAAAAAGTCGCTAACCGTATTAATATCTTTTTCTCCTGCTTTTGCACCAATATATAAAGGAATAAACATTGATGCGCCAACTATTAAAATGGCCATTGAACTTTGATCCATAGCTTTTCTCCTTCTTTTAGCTTTCAATCCATTATATCAAAATCATTTGGCTAATTCATTACAAAGATTCATTATTCGATTAAATAAATTATGTTAAATATAATTTACTACTTTCTTTACAAAAATATCTACAATTTTGGGATCAAATTGTGTTCCTGAACACTTCTTTATTTCTAGTATGGCTTCTTCTTTACTCACAGGTTTTCTGTAAGATCTCTTTGATGTCATCGCATCGTATGCGTCAGCAATTGTAATGATTCTAGCTTCAATATCAATTTCTTCACCTTTAAGACCATTAGGATATCCTTTTCCATCCCATCTTTCATGGTGGGAAAGAATATATCTGGCCAGCTCTAAAAACTCATTTGCAGAAGCAAGAATTCGCCATCCTACTTCCGGGTGCTTCTTCATTTCTAACCATTCATCATGGTCTAAACCATGCGTTTTGTTTAGAATTTTTTCGTCTATGCCTATTTTACCTATATCATGAACAAGTCCGGCTATTTTAATTTGCTCTATTTTGTCTTGATTAAAACCTAATTCAGCTGCGATTGCAGCACTGATTGCACTTACTCTTTTGGAGTGAAGCATCTCTCTCTCACTTTTCTCATAAAGTGCATTCATAATGACGTCTATTGTCTTGCTTCTCATGCTGGCACTTTCATACATCTTCTGCTTATACATATTATTTTCAGCTTCCGCCAATATGGTTTGAATGTCATCCTCTTCGCTATATTTGGTCTTATAACCAAAAGATATTGATAACACACATTGGCCGGTCTTCTCCACTAGACTCATTTCTTTAATACGCCTAATCATTCTTTCCGTCTCAAACTTGTCGGTTTTGGGTAGAATAATAGCAAATTCGTCCCCTCCGATTCTAGCAATTATCTCATCATCAGTGCATCCTTTTCTAATGCTTTTTGCAGCTTTTTTTAGTATTTCATCACCAGCCGCATGACCAAAAGAATCGTTAATTAACTTGAGTCCGTTAACATCCCCCATAACAACAGTTATCGGAAAGTTGGCTTTCATATCCAGTCGCTTTAATTCATTTTCAAAAAATCTTCTATTATATAAACCGGTAAGATGATCGTGATAGCTTAAGTAAATCAACTCTTCTTCTACACGCTTGCGTTCAGTAACATCCATTCCAATGGAATAATAATATGCCGGCTGACCTTGCTCGGTAAAGAAAGCTCTATGTCTCCATTCCTGCCACCTAATTTCACCATTTTTTATTACTTCATGGGCATATTGGTTTGAAGGATGATCTGAAGTCAATGCTTTATACTGTTTTTCTGCTTCCTCTCTAGCACCTTCCGTTAGTAAGCCTAAAAACTTTTGTCCGATGAGATCATCTAAAGACATCTCAAGATATTTGCAATAGGCTTTGTTGACATAAACAAGTGTGCTATCAGGTAAAAACTCACAAATCCATGCCGGCAAATCATCCAGTAATGAACGGTATTTTTCCTTGGCTTTATGGAGAGCTATTTCACTCATCTTTCTCAATTCATTTTCTGCTTTAATCTCTTCATAAAGTTCTTTTATTTGTTTATTTGTTTCCAATAGTTTTTGAGTCTTACACTCAACCATAGCTTGAAGCATTTTTTTTTCGTCTCGTTTTTGAATATTTGAAGCTTTAATTTTTAACATAGCACGAACCTGAGCAAACAGTTCAATTTCATCAATGGGTTTCGCTAAAAAGGTTTCCGCGCCGCTTTCAAGAGCAAGAATACGGCTTTGTTTATCCCCTTTTAGTGCAGTAATAAACATCACAGGTACATCCTTTAATTTGGGATGGGATTTGAGACACCTGCACACTTGATAACCATCCATCCCGGGCATAACAATATCCAGTAGAATGACATCCGGTTCTTTTTCACCTGCTAACGCGATCCCTTCTTTTCCGCTTAATGCTGTTAGTACTTCAGCTTTAGGAAAAGCTTCATTCAAAAGTGCTTTTAAGGTGATCAGATTTTCATTATGATCATCTATTGCTAAAAAAATATATCTTTTATTTTCCATAAAGCACCTCATTGATCACCTTAAAAAATTGTTCTTCAAGAATTGGCTTTGGAATAAAAGCATCAAATCCATGTGATAAAATCATTTCACGTTCTTTCATCATAGCACTGGCTGTCAAAGCGATAATAGGAATATGCTGCAATCCTTGAGAGTTCCTAATAGCTCTAAAAGCTTCTATTCCATCTATCTCAGGCAAAGCAATATCCATAAGAATCAAATGCGGTTTATGCTTTTGAGCCATTTCAACAGCTTTCCTGCCATCATGTGCCTCTATAACAGCGTACTGCTCGTTAATCAATGCCTTGATAGACATCATATTATCTAAATTATCCTCCACTACAAGAACAGTAGGATTATCTGGAATCGTCTGTAATTCTCTTTGAGGTTTTTCAGCTTCAACCTTATCATCAGTCAACATAGCAGCAATTGCATTTTGGAGTTCTAAACGATTTACATCACCTTTTTGGATAAGCTGATGGATATTATTGCGCTTCAAAAATTTAAGTTCATTCTTTGTGATATGTTTAGCAGTCAGTATCAGCACCGGTACATGAGTTGTTGGTTCCGCTTCTCTTAAGGTTTTCAAGACCTCGAAACCATCAATACCGGGCATCATCAAATCCAGTATTATAGCATCAGGAATCGTTTGATCAACCATTTCTAATGCTTCGCTGCCATTTTGAGCAACCATTACCCGATACCCGCTCTCTTCCATCAAATCCTGTATCTGCACAATAGCAGGTTCGCTGTCTTCAACCAGTAAAATAGTCCCATCGGATGAAAATGAAACTGGTTTGACATTGGCATCAATAGGCGTAAATTGGGACTCAGATACGGTTTTTATTTCGCCGGCTATGTTCTCATCAGCACAATTCAAAGGGAGGCTGATGGTAAATGTAGAACCTTTATCCACCACACTTTTTACATCAATAGTTGCTCCTATCAGACCTGAATACCTTTTAGCGATGGCAAGCCCCAGGCCGGTACCACCAAACCTTCTGGATGTGCTGCCATCAGCTTGTCTAAACTCTTCAAAAACATTTTGTAAATGCTTTTCTTCAATACCAACACCTGTGTCGGTAACTGCTATTTCAACGGTACTATCTTTCAGCACAGTGTCAATTTTCACTTGTCCTTTTTCAGTAAATTTAACAGCATTACCGATAATATTTTGCAAAATATGACGGCATTTATCTAAGTCGCTTTCAATGAATATACCTATTTGTTTTCCTTTCTGAAGGATTTCAATATTTTTCTGATTTGCCAGGGGTTGTATCATCGTAACAACCTCTGCTATCAAATTGTTTATATTAAACTTTGTAATCTCAATGTCAACACGCCCTGCCTCAATACGAGAGATATCCAGTATATCGTTGATCAAAGTCAAAAGATTCTTCCCGCTGCGCTCTATAACCTCTAAATAGCTGTGCTCCTCTTCCGGAATTTGATGGGCAAGACGACGATTAAGCACGCCGGATAACGCAATAACAGAATTAAGCGGCGTACGAAGTTCATGACTCATATTAGATAAAAAGTTGGTTTTAAGTTGATTCGCTTCGCTCAACTGTTGTTTCTGTATTTCCAGTTCTTTATTTTGCTGATTCAGCTCTGCACTTTGAATGGTCAACTCAGACTTTTGCGACTCAAGTTCTCTGTTTTTTTCTTCCATCTCATCTTTCATGTTTTTAATAAGGCGGTATGTGAGTATCCCTTCTATGCGAGCACTCATGGTATCAATGACATTGTCAACAAAATCTAAAGCTTGCCTTGAGAAATTTGTAATACTGGCCAGAGAAATGATAGCGATCACTTCATGGTTAGAAAGTATTGGAATGGTTATAATTCCTCTTGGGACAAAGATGCCGCTTACAGCAGAAAATATAAAGCGTGTATTTTCTGAGACTTCATCAATATACTTCCATTTTTTTGATGCGGCAGCAAAACCTATTTCGCCTTCCAAGCTATCAACATCAAAAGATTGTCTTTTATCACTATCCATGCCTATGGATTCGAAAAGCTGAAAGGTCTTTTTGTCATCACTCAGCAGATATACTGCTGCCACTTGAGAATCGGTATGCTTTGCAAGTTCATTCAATGTTAACATAAAAAATGACTTGGCATCATCTTCAGACAGCATAACTTTTGAAAGACTGGTGCTTTTTTCATTTAAAAGTACATTTTTTTCAATGGTTTCAAGCATATCATTAAAAGAAGAGGATAATATGCCATACTCATTATTATTGTCAATAGAACACCTAACATCCAAATTACCATCTTTAACGCTTCGAGCAATTTGTGTCAATTCATCCAAGGGATCTTTAACGTTTTTATAAATTTGGGTGCTTATAGCGAATATAAGTATGGTTACAATCACTACAATCAATATTAACTGCTTATTTAAACTATTTTCTAGTTTCTTAGAGTCAAAGTATAAAGAATCTGCTTTATGTTTTGCAAAATCATCTATTTTTTGAATGCTTTTGATTAGCTGCTCTCTTTTTATCTCAACCGGTCCATCCAGCCATTGTTTTTCATTTGCTCTAAGCACCTGGCCGGAAAATATCAAATCAACATTTTCATCCAAAGACGTTTTCCAGCGAATATATGCGTGGTAGCTTTCATCTATATCTTCACAAGGACCGAGATAACGATCTCTCAAAATGCTAAACTGTGACTCCACATCAGCTTTTGACAATTCTATTAGCTCAATAGCCCTTCGTTTTTCTTTTTCACTCTCAGCCATCATCAAGTTTTTCATTTCCAAAGACATGTTAAGGGTTTTATTAGTAAGCGTGTCAATAGCTCTTCTAACTTGTAATGGATGCTGGTACAATGTTTCAGTTTGTCTGTGAAGTTCTACTGTTTGGAAGTAGCTAACTGTCACGATAAGAAGAACAAAAACTAAAAGAACTGCAAACCCAAGCCTAAGTTGCGCCCCTATTCCAAGATCTTTAATCTTCATCTCATACCCTCCTTATGTTCATAAGTTTTACTTTTAATTAAATGTTTATTTGAATTTCAATCTTAATTTATCGTATAACGTTTTGAAAGATAGGTATTTGCATGGCCATGCTTGTAAGTTTTGATACTTTCTCAGCACAGACTCTTTCTGCCTCACCTGTAATTAGATATCCACTAGATGATGTAGCTTTTTGTAATTTATTGATGATAAACTGCTGAACTTCCGTTTTGTAGTAAAACAGTACATTACTGCACATCACGATATCAAAATCTCCATAAATGCTCTCCGGAGGATTTATGGAGGTTTTATCCAAAAGATCATAGGTCAAAAAACTGATGTTTTTTTTGAGTTGCGGTGTAATCATATACGTTTCACCTTGCTTTACAAAATATTTATCCAAATACATCATCTTTACATTTTTAATGGCATCTTGATTGTAAATACCCGCTTGTCCAATAGAAACTGCCTCTTGGGAAATATCGGTAGCAAAAATTCGAAAACGGACTACTTTTTGGAAGATTTCAGCGAATTCAGAAAGAAGTATCGCTATGGAATAAGGCTCTTGTCCATGTGAACACCCGGCAGACCATACCCTGATTTCACGCCCTGGCGGCTTATTATTAATAATACTGGAAAGTATGACTTGTTCCAGTAAAGTAAATATAAATGGCTCCCTAAAAAATTGACTATAATGAATGTTAAAAGACTCGTAAAAATTTTCTGCTTCTTTGGGGTCTTCTTCCAGCACCTGAATATAATCTTCTACTCTCTCAGTTTGAATAGCCGTTTTTCTCTTTTCGATATTCTTAATCAGAAAGGATCGGTCATAAATGCTGATATCTTTGTCATAACTTTGCTTCATCGTCATTATCATTCTGTTTAATTCTTTATCCATATATCCTCCAAGGGCACTATGCCTTTTCAGTCATAATACAAATCAAGTTTTTATTGGTATATATTACCTCTCATTATAGCAAATCTGTGTTGAAATAAGTATATTAATATCGAAATTTGTTATTAAAAATCTTTAAATAAATCATAAAAAAAGCAGTAACCTAATCTTTTTAAAAAAGGTTACTGCCATACATTATTTTCAAAGTTATTAAGTTAATAAGTTCGGTAAAAAAGTAGCAATTTGAGGAAATATAATCAGTAATATAACACAAACTATTAAAGCAAATAAGAACGGCCAAATGCCTTTGAAAATAACTTCCAAAGGTATTTCCGGAGCAACGCCTTTAATGATATACACATTCATGCCTACGGGTGGTGTAATAACGCCCATTGCCACAACTAATACCATAATCACACCGAACCATATGGGATCATATCCCAAAGTATCTACAACTACAGGGAAAAATATGGGTGTAGTAAGTAATACCAATGCTAAAGCGTCCAAAAAACATCCAAGAATTAAATAAATGACTAAAATAACACCCAAAATTGCGAATGGAGGTAACGGTAAAGCGCCTGCCCAATTTGCAATTTCAAAAGGAATTCTACTAATGGCCATAAATCTTCCAAATATAATAGCGCCGGCAATCATAAGCATAATCATAGCAGTCGTTCGCGTAGTATCTGAAAGAGATTTTAATAAAGCTTCCCTGCTTAAACGCTTTTCAAGCAAAGATATGCCCAACACACCTGCAGCTCCAATTGCTCCAGCCTCAGTAGGTGTAAACCATCCGGCAAATAAACCTCCGATAGATATGGAAAAAACAATTAAAGCTTCTGCTAATCCTCCGCGAAGTGATAAGATTCTTTCTTTCCAGCTGGCCCTAGGTCCGGCCGGCCCTAATTTGGGATTGCGTATTGTGATAATAAAGATCGTTATCATATAAAGAAGCATCATGAGTATGCCAGGTAATATACCTGCCATAAAAAGCTTTCCAACAGATTGCTCTGTTGCCATACCATATACGATAAATATAACACTTGGGGGAATCATAACACCTAAAACGCCTCCTGCAGCAATGCTGGCTGTGGCTAATGACTCATCATAATGGTATTTTTGCATTTCTGGGAGGGCTATTGCTCCCATGGTCGCTGCAGTAGCAGTATTAGAACCACAGATGGCTCCAAAAACAGCACATGCCCCTTGTGTAGCAATAGCAAGCCCCCCTGGTAAATGACCTATCATATTATAAGCAAATACATACAACCTGGAACCTATTCCTGAGTAATAAGCCAAAAAACCCATCCATACGAACATTGCAATAACACTCAAAGAATATGAAGAAAAATTACCAAAAAGCTCTTTGGTTACCATGTTAATACCTGCGGATACGGACGTTAACAGGCTAAAACCGGCAAACCCAACAAGCGCCATAGCAAAAGCAATGGGCATTCTTAAAATAATAAGAATAAAGAATGCCCCAATGCCTATTAATCCTATCAGAAGTACACTCATATGCTTTCCTCACTTAACGCTTCCGCCCGTTTTAGCCGAATTAAGCTTTCGTTTGATATACGCGTTACATCTTCTTTTAAAGCAATCATTAATACGAGGCATAGCACTAAAAATCCACAAGATATAAAATATACAAAAGGATAAACCGGTATCTCGGCGGTTGCAGTTACTAACCCTTTTTGCATCATTGTATGCCCATACCGGATTAAAAACCATGTGGTAAAACTCCAAAAACATAAAGCAGCAAAATGATTTAGAATATCAATGATCAACTGTATCTTCTTTGGAAAATATTCTACTACAAATCCTACGGCAATATGCCCTTTTTGAAGCGCACAATAGGCTAATCCCATAGAAACAGCTACTGCTGTCAGCAGGCCTACAAGCTCGTAGGTCCCCTTGATTGGATGGTTAAAAATCCCACGTAATACCACATTGGAAACCACCAATAACATCACAACAACAATAAAGGCGCCTGCTATTTTATCTAATGTACGACTTATTCCTTTCACTAGGCTGGAAAACTGCCTCATATTTTCACCCCAAATCTACTTAAGCTCAGAATTATATTGGTCAGCCAATCGTTTCACTGTATCCAGTATCTCTTGTCCTTCAAATCCTTTTCCATTCATTTGATTGACAAAATCATCTTGAATTGGTTTGACCATACTTTTCCAAGTTTCTATTTCATCATCTGAAAGATTGAAAACTTCAATCCCTTCTTCTTCTGTTGCCCACTTTAGAGCTGCATCATTTTGATTATCCCATAAGCTCATTGCAACTTCTTCAAAGAACTTTTCATTAACCGCTAAAATGGCTTCTTGATCCTTTGGGTCTATACTATCCCAAGTATCATTATTGATGGTTATAAAAAATAATGTATTGTATAAAAACGGTGTTAACGTCAGATTTTTAGTTACTTCTGCCTGTTTCCACCCTTTAAGCACTTCGATTGGTCCAAGATTTCCTTGAACAACGCCTTTTGAAAGTGCTTCATAAGCTTCTGACTGGGGCATAGCAACCGGTGTAGCTCCTAAAGCCTCCAAAGTCTTTGCACTCAGACCTGTAGCTCTCAACTCAAGTCCTTGTAAATCGCTTAATGCTTTAACAGGTACTTTTGTATATAAATCCCCAGGGCCTGTTGCAATAATCATCATAAGCTTTGTGTCTTGAACCTCTTTTGGATTTAATTCTTTTACACCTTCCCAAGCTACTTTTGTAGCAACTTTTGAATTAGAATAAGTAATACCGGGAAGTTCAAAAGCTTCTAACACCGGGAAAGCGCCTCTGGTATAAGCAAAACAAGAAAGACCCAATTCCGAAATACCGTCTACTACCCCTTCATAAATAGCTGGAGCTTGCAATAACGTTTGCCCAGGATAGCTTGTGACAACAATTCGACCTTCCGTAGCTTCCTTTACAGCCTCTGCCCACGGCCCCACCAAATCAACTTCTACCGGATGACTGCTGGGAAAGAAATGCGCTAACTTAAGTTCAATGGGTTGAATATCAGTTTCTTCCTCTACAGATGCCGAATTTGAGCATCCACTAAATGCAAATAATAACACGATTAACATTACGGATATCATTCTTGATTTTACTTTCATTTTCTCTCTCCTTCTTAATAGATGTACTTATTTTTGCAAATAAAAACAACTCCAATATAGGAGTTGTTAAATACGCGAAATAGGCATTCTATCCCAAAAATTGAGACAAAAATGTCATACAAAATCCACATAACATTATTTGCTACTTAACTACATTCCTACATTTAAATTTTTTTGTTCATCAACTCAGTCTGCAATTTTCCTACATAACTACATTTTTATTATCTTATGACTTTACAAGATTGTCAATCATTTCTTTAATATAAGTTATGCGCTCTTACATCCAATGATGACTGTCCTTTTAAATTTCAAAGTTGGTTTTAGTCTTGCAGCCCATTTTCAATCAAATTCTTTATAAACAACACCGCTTCCTTTTCATCTTCACCTTCGGCAGCGATGGTTAATTTTGTCCCTTTACTTGCACCCATAGATAAAATTGACATGATGCTCTTGCCATTATAGGATTGATCATCTTTAATGATGTTGATATCTGATTTATACTTGCCGACTTCTTTCACAAATACACTTGCGGGTCTGGCATGAAGTCCAGATTCATTTTTTAAAATGACTTCTTTTTTATACACTTTAAGCTCTCCTTTTCTCTATTTATTTTCCAGCAAATAGCGCTCAGCCTCTACAGACCATAATCCATTATGTTTGCTGGTAATCTCAAACAGCCTATTATAGAATTCATCCGATTTACCCTTCTTTTCAAAATCTGCTATGGCAGTTAACGCCATGTCTACATTAGTATAAACCAGTTTTTTTCCTCCGGGAATATTAGGTAAGTTTAAAATAGTATCTGCCACACAGTTTAATCCACCAATATGAGTTACCATTACAGCTGGATTTATAAGCCCTTTGTTTGTCATATCTAGTGATTCTATTAAATCATCCGTATTGCCTCCGGTAGACCCGATAATATGCGTCGGTGTATAATGCACATTATAATAATTAACTTCTGCTGAAAATTGTTGATCTGTCGGACCTGCAAAAAAATTTAAACATCCGTCTTTTCCTAATATTTTATCCCCTTGCTCTGCAAGCACCTTTACCGGTGAATACACATATACATCATCGTACCCTTTGTTATCCGTAAGTGATAGCAGATAGTCTACAGGTGATGTTATATTGGTATTCACATATATTAACTCTACACCTTTTTTCTTTGCCTCAGCAGGTGAGAGAATGCACTTTGCTCTATCCAACCTGCTATCATCAATATCGGTTACCACAAGGCGGCCAGGTTTTCTTTCACAATTTGTAATATAATCAACGGCGCCCAGGCCCATAGGCCCTGCACCACCTAGAATAGCCATGTTGCCACCCTCTGCAATTCCCATTATGTGCTCATAGCTGCCTGTTTTGGTATGATAATTGGAATGAAATGCACCAATAATACAAGACATGGGTTCGGCTAGTGATGCATCAAAAAAACCATCTCCGTAATAGTTAATTAAACAACCCAGTTCTATAGCTTCTTTAGGAATAACGGCATAAGTTGTATTCCCCCCGAAGTACTGATATGAATATCCTGGAGAATATGGACTTCCTTTATAATTAAGGGCTGGCTGAAGAGCAAATTTATTGCCCTTTTTAAACTGATGCTGCCATTTCTTTCCTACTTCTATAATTTCTCCTGCGAATTCATGGCCGGTAATGATTGGCTTAACAGCAATATCATCCGGAACTCTTTTGTGCTTAATCCCTTGTTTTACAGCCTTATACGTTGACATACATATGCTGTTTGAAACCACTTTAACTAAAATTTCATCCTCTTTTATTTCCGGCAATTCAAATTCTTCCAATCTCAAATCGTTTTCTCCATACAGCCTTACTGCTCTGGTTTTCATTTACAGTCCCCCCTCCAATATTTTAAAATTAACTTTCTTTTTCAAGCTGTTTATATCTTCTATACTGCCAAACTGCGTTCCTTCTTGCATCACACTTGCTGCGCTTGCAGCGACAGCCAGCCTGATTGTCTCCTCAAAAGAATAATTATTATCTACAGCAACTGCTATAGCTGCAACCATAGCATCTCCTGCTCCCACAGTACTTTTTACTTCTACATCAATTCCTTGTACCACAGCAACTTTGCTTTTACTTACAAAAACTGCCCCTTCTTCTCCACGAGACACAACAACATGGTTGACACCATTTTTTATAATTTTTTGGCCATAATGTACGATTTCTTCTGTTGTCTTTATTTCTTTTGAAAATATTTTTCCTAGCTCATGGATATTAGGTTTCACAATATCCGGGCCTTCTTTTATTGCCTCCGTCAGCAGCTCACCATCAGCATCAACTATCGTTTTTATACCTTTTGAGTTAGCCGAACCTATCAGTTTACCATATATATCTTTGTCAATACTCTTAGGAACACTGCCTGTAAATACTACAACAGAACTGATGAATAAAGCGTCCTTAACTTTTATTTGAAACTTTTCCAAATCATGTTCCGAAATCAAAGGTCCATTTTCATTGATATCGGTAATCAAGTGATTCTTGTTATCCACTATTTTAATATTTGTTCTTGTTTCACCATTGATATACAGAAAATCATTTGGAATTTTCATTGTATCCAATTCATTTTGAATAAACATACCGGCATTTCCACCTAGTATCCCTATAGCTTTACTTTTTCCACCAAGCTTTTGAATCCCTTTGGATACGTTAATCCCCTTACCTGCAGCGTCAACTCTTAGTTTTGTCACTCTGTTTACGCTTCCAATATTAAAATCATCTATAACCAACGTTTTATCTATTGCAGGATTTATGCTGACTGTAGTAATCAAAACAATCACCCCTAACCTAATGATTTGCCGCAAATATAGAAAGTATGAAATCAGCGTCTTTAGTTTTTACCAGCTTTTCTACAATATTGGTATCTTCTAATGATAGCGCTATATTAGATAGAATCGTCAAATGCTCATTATCCTTGCCTGCAATTCCCAGTATCAAATAAGCCTTGTTATCGTCTCCAAATTCTACACCCTCTGGAAATTGAAGCACCACAATGCCTGACCTTTTTATTTTATCTTTAGAAGCTCCGATGCCGTGAGGAATAGCAACGCCATTACCAATATAGGTAGATACAATCTTTTCTCTTTCCAGCATTGCTTGTATATACCCTTCTTCAACATACCCGCTTTTAACCAAAAGCTCACCGGCCATTTTAACAGCTTCTTCTTTCTCTATACTTTCCAAATTTAATAAGATATTTTCTTTTCTTATTATCCCATGCTCTTCATCTGAACTTTCTTGTTCTAAAGTTTGAATATCCTGCTCATTTATAGATAAGTCATTTTGAGCATATTCCTTTCTCTTTTTTTTAAAGAACATTAAAAATCCTCCTGTCTTTCATTTATTTTTGAATTTAAAAATCTATTTAAAATACGATTGATTTCTTTGTATATATTTTCATTGGTTCCCTGAACTAATGTGTCAACAAAGTTATCACCTTCTATCAAGTTTTGGCTGATTTCACTGATAACTTCTAAGTGCCTCATATTCTTATCTATAGGTGCCATCATGATCAAGGCAGTATTTATTTTTTCTTCTTTACCATTGTTTAAATAATTAATTGGTTTGTTTTGGCT
The DNA here is from genome assembly GCA_028279945.1 of Clostridia bacterium. Classification (GTDB taxonomy): domain Bacteria; phylum Bacillota; class Clostridia; order Peptostreptococcales; family JAAYPU01; genus JAKSCF01. The sequence goes on along the minus strand of JANQMT010000213.1, from coordinate 4,521 downwards.
TAATCTTAATACACCAAATTTTAAACTCTGGACACCATCAGTCCGACAGTGAAGTAGAATAATGCCTTTACCGGTTAAAACCGTACTTCCATTCTTTTCTCTTTTTAGTAAATCTTCTTCAATGATATCTGCTTTGAGAAGTTCATCGCCGACCAAATCACTGGCGTATCTTATCAGTGCGTTTATATGCTCTATTTCCAGCTGGTCTTTGAAAAAAAAGCTATCTAATATTTCGAATATACCTTCACTATATTCTTTTAAAGCACATGCGCGTTCTTTTAAGTCCAGCTCCAACTCAATATTGTGATGAAAAGTTTGTTTACTCTTAATAGCAAGTTCTTCTAATGCTTCTTGAATTTTTATAACATCTTCTTTTAGCAGCAGAGGATTAACCTTTACCCATGGTATTATGCATTTTTCAACATAAACGGTTGAAATAACCAGGTCTATCTTATTTTCTTCTAACCACAATTCATTAATTTGTAAAGTAGACACAGAATCTACAATCTTTAAATGCTCAAATTCTTTTTTTAACCTTGCAGCTAATATCTTAGATGTGCCAATACCACTGGTACACGCAACGATAACGTGATAAATTCTGTTAGCAATAGATTGATCCAGCATATTTTTTTCTATGGCAGCACCTATATGCATCGCAATAAATCCTATTTCTGCCTCAGGCATACTAAAATTAAATCTTTCGTTTATAACTTCAGCACTTTGTTTGCTGATTTCAAAGATTTCCGGATACATTTCTTTAATTTTTGATAGTAAAGGGTTTCGAATATCCAAATTCATTTTTAGCCTGTTAATGGTCGGTCTTAGATGACTGACTAACCCTACCAGCAGATTTTCATTATGCTGTAAAGCATATCCTGATTCACTTTCAGCTATTTTTATCATTTTATTTACCAGTCGGGTCAATTCAAAATTATCGATGATAAACTCATCTATATCTTTGAAATCATTTTTATTAGCACCGTTTCTCATCTTTGATCCTTTTAGATGCATCGTAATGTACCCTATTTCATCATTGGGTATCTCTATGCCAATGGACTCAGAAATTTGATCTACTATTTTCTCAGCTATTTTGTATTCTTCACTATTTATCAGTTCTGATAAAATATCTTCATTCATTTTAATATTTTCATTATTTTTTATTCTTTGAATGGCTAAGGCAATGTGTACAATCAAACCGGCATACGAACTATCGGTTAGTGTGTACTCTAAATCACCTTCCACTTTATGTATAATCGTTTCAATAACTTTTATAATTTCTCTATCGATCAAATTCATCAATTTATTTCTTGTATTAATTTCAATACTGTCTTTTGCTTTTCCCTGAGTGGTTAAATTGTGCTTCATAATATGCAACATTTGAGTTTCATCAAAATGCTCATATAACAAATTAATTGTAGCCCTTCTGAAATCCTCTTCATCACCTGTTAGATAAACGCCAAGCCCAGGCTTCCTAATCAAAGTTAATTTATATCGATTTCCCCAATCTTCAACTTTATCTAAATCATGACTAATGGTACCTTCGGAAACTTTTAGCAGGTGTGAAAAATAAAAAAATTTTGTAGGCTCTTTTCTTTCTAAAAGCTCGCTAAGAATCAATAATTGTCTTTCCTCCGGCGTATAGATCTTTTCAATCCATTCACTATCCAGTAATCTTTTTAATCTCTTTCTATCCTCTAAAGTTGCTATTAGCTTTATTCCAATTCTTGGTTTCTTAATGAGCCGGAAATCATTATTTTCTAACCACTTTTCTACAGTAGGCATTTCCCTTAAAATGGTTCTGGTACTAACTCCTAATTTTTTTGCTATCTTCTTTACAGTTATTGAATCAGAAGCATCACAAATCATTTCTAATATTTGCTTTATCCGTGAAGTTATTAATAATTCAACCATGTCCATCCACCTTCACCCTTTAGATATTAGCGACATTATTAGTGACATTAATAAATTAATAACTATCTTATTAAAATTATATCCTAGCTAATATACTGAATTCAACGTAAACATAATTTTGTTTGTCATTATTTATACGTGACATTTCTGAATATTTTATAGCGTTTTGCTTTCATCTATGCAATCTTTGATTGTATAGATAATAAAACAGCGAAGATTAATCTCTCCACTGTTTTATTTTTATTTGCTATTAATTACTTAGAAAACCTTTCTACTAATTCATCATATGCCGGGCTGCCCACAAAATTATCTATTGAAACATGCTCAGCATTAGATGCATAGGACTTTGCCCTTGATGTGAGACTCTTCTGAGTGATAACTATATCTGTATCTTTTGGGATTTGATCTATTGGACTATTCACTACCTCTATATTTATTCCAGCTTTTTTAAATTTATTTTTTAATGTGGATGCTCCCATAGCACTTGATCCCATTCCTGCATCACATGCAAATACAATCTTTTTTACAGAATCTTTAACAATTGAAGTAGGCGTTTGACCCTTACTGGCAGCTTTCATATTTTTTATTGATGTTTTAGCCGTATCCAAATCTTCATCTGAAGATTCTGATCTCTTAATAAATACTGCACTTACTAGGAAAGATACAACCGTTGCTACAACAATACCAGCAAGTGATTGGAATAAACTGCCCCTAGGCGTCATCATTATATAAGCAAATATACTGCCTGGAGCCGGCGGGCCAATAAGCCCTGCTCTCAATATACTATTTGTTATTACGCCGGACATTCCACCTGCAATAACAGCTAATACCAATATTGGTTTCATTAAAACATACGGAAAATACATTTCATGGATACCACCAAAGAAGTGGACGACTATAGCACCAGGTGAAGATGCTTTTGCCATTCCTTTTGAGAATACGAAATAAGCAAGCAATACGCCAAGACCTGGTCCAGGATTTGTTTCTAACATAAAGAATATTGATTTACCACTTTCAATAACCTCCTGAGAACCAAGGGGCGTAAATATGCCATGATTTAAAGCATTATTTAGAAATAAAACCTTAGCCGGTTCTATAATAAGACTTGCCAAAGGCAGTAAACCAGCTTCTACCATAGCTCCGACGCCACTATTTACAGCATTACTTGCAGCTTCTACTAGTGGACCAAAAGCAACTAAACCAAGGCAAGCTAAAATCATGCCTAATATGCCATCACTAACATTGTTAACAAGCATTTCAAAACCGGTAGGTATTTTTCCTTCCAAAGCATCAGCTAATTTTTTGGTAACATACCCCCCTAAAGGCCCAATTAACATAGCACCTAGAAACATCGGTGTACCGTTAGCAATGTTTTCTTGTCCACCGGCTCCCATGATTATACCAAATGTCGCAACAGCTCCAACAACACCTCCACGTTGACCGCCTACAGCTTTACCTCCTGTATAACCAATTAATAATGGCAATAATACCTTTAACATAGGCCCAACTAATAGTGTAAACGTTGCATTAGGCATCCATCCAACAGGAATGAATAAAGCAGTAATTAATCCCCATGCTATAAATGCTCCAATATTTGGCATTACCATACCGCTTAGGAATCTACCGACTTTTTGGATATTATCCCTCGCCTCTTTTCCCATAGAACTTTGTGCACTCGTCATAAAAAACCCTCCTTTTTTTATTTTTGGCATAATTAAATAGTGACAAAATTAATCGCTAATTTTTTTAATTATTCTGTTATTTTAATTATATGTATCTAAATCTCTGGATACAATACAAAGATATTTATTATATGTCGCGTTATTTAGTGACAAATCTGAATATATTTTTTTCAACCCATAAGTTGTAGATAAAACTTAGAAATACTCGTACAGCAATAAACACAAAAAAATAAGTTGGATTGAACATCCAACTTGTAATACGCCTGTATTCATTTTTCCATAGCCTCATTGGCATTATGCCGCTCTTATTTTGCTTTGATTTTGCTTTCCATAAATTTAATTAATGGAGCTATTTGAACCAGTGTTGGCGCTCCCTTCATCCAAACCTGCTGCTTTAACACCTCTATAATTTCTTCCCTTGTTGCCCCATACTTAATGGCTTTGTTCATTTCCAGCTTTGCTCTTGTCTCATTTTCATCAAATACTGCCGTAGCAAGCGCTATTAAATATCTATATTTTAGAGGAATAACACCGCCCTCCCATATTTCATGATGATACTTGCCTATTATTTCTTGAAAATCTTCTCCAAATGTTTGAGCAACCATCACGCCTGGCGGCACAAATCCTAATTCTTCTTTAAATTCTTGCTGAAGTTTGTTCTTTTCCATTTGTATCCCTCCTGAACTATTAAAAATAATTATTTATGTAAATTCCAAAAACTTAGCTGTACTTTTCATACTTTTATATTACCCTAAAGACTTACATTGAATCATACATTAGTAACTTTGTTTCATAATAATCTACCGGTAGTTAGTACTATTTCTTATATCTAGATCAAAAAACTACTCATTTAACAATAAATAGTTGAGGGCACGAAAAATGAATACAGGCGTATAAATATTCGTTAATGCATTCATTTGGAGAAAAT
>JANQMT010000136.1:0-26390 GCA_028279945.1 Clostridia bacterium | reverse complement strand
GTATCAAGCTGTAAAGCTCATCAGCAGAGAATTTGGGTTCTGCCGGCTCTGCCACTCTAAAAAACTGCGGATCATATCCCGGCAAAGTACTCATATACCGTTTGATATCATCCAGAACTTCCTTTTCCGTATCACATACATCTCTTATAAACCCGGTTCCATTGTGATGGATTTCAACCCTGCCCGGAGGTGTTGCCTTAAATTTCTTGGTTACTTCAATCAGATCTTCGGCAACCTCCTGATCAATATAGCCTTTGGGTTTCATACCGCTGACGATGCCGGCACCGCCTACTGCCATATTGCATTTTTTATGTCCAATCAAGATCGTCGGACTGATGGATTGATATCCACCACCCGCCGGATTGGTGCCATAGATGCCGACTATAATAGGGACACCCAGTTTCTGAAGCTCAGCGTGCCGGAAGAAGGGCGTACCGCTGCCTCTTCGGTTGGGGTAAAGTTGCTCTTGTTCCATCAGCTTGGCACCACTGCAATTTAGGACCCATACCAATGGCAAATGCAGTCTTTTTGCGATATCGGTAACCCTCAGAACGTTATCTGCCTGACCGGAAAGCCATGCTCCGGCCATCACCTTATTATTAGATGCAATGATAATAGCCCATTTACCTGCAATTCTGCCCAGCCCGTCAATTACGCCGGTATTGCCTTCTTCATTGCCAAGGGGGTCATAAATCGTATGTAACGGACACCACGTACCCGGCTCTACCAGATACTCCAGACGCTGCCACGCAGTCCATTGTCCTCTTTCGTTTATAGCTTCAGTTGACTTCCCATTATTTTTTACCCGTTCAACCTCTTCGACTACTGAATTTTCTGCATTTTTTAATTCTTCTATATTTTTTTTAAGGGTTCTTTCTAATTCTTTGCCTATACCTGGCATCTCAGAAAAATAGGGATGCATAGGATATCCGTATTCTGTCATTTCCATTCTCCTTTCAGGTCAAATTAACAGTAGAAACTCTCATTAACGGTTAGGCTGATAGCCAAGCTCAATTCCTGCGATAATACTCATATGAATGTTGCTTGTTCCTTCCAAGGTTTCAAACTGTTTGGCATCACGCAGCCATCTGCCGCAAGGATATTCTGTTGAATAACCGTATGAACCGTAAATCTTCATAGCCATATTGGCAGCATGAACTGCTGCATTGCAGCCAAACAGCTTTGCCATGGAAGTAGCCTGCTGGCTGGGCAGTTTGTTTTCTTTCAGCCATGCAGCCCTGTATACCAAATATTTGGCTGCATCATCATCCAGTTTCATTTCAGCGATCTGCTGCTGGATCATCTGGAACTTACCAATGGGTCTTCCGAATTGAATTCTCTCATTAGCATAGTTGACCGAACCTTCAAGACACGCTGCAGACAATGCTGCCGCACCCGTTGCACACCCCATACGCGTATTATTCAGCATCCACATACAGAGAGGGAATCCTTTATTAACAGGACCTAACAAGTTTTCTTTAGGAACCACTGCATTTTCAAAAACCAGTTCGGATGTTGGAGCCGGCCACATGCCCACTTTCGTATGAATTGGAATTCTGGTGATACCGGGCGTATTATTATAATCGATGATAAAGCAGGATAATCCCTTAGGCCCTCCGCCTTCTGCCGTTACTGCATAAAGAAGACCTATATCACTGCTGTGTCCTCCCGAGATCCACATTTTCGATCCATTGATCAGCCAATGGTCACCTTTATCTGCTGCAAAGGTTTTCATACTGCCTACATCGGAACCCGAGTTGGCTTCGGTGAGAGCAAAGCTGCCTACAGCTTTTCCGCTGACAAGGTCAGGAATATACTTTTCCTTTTGTTCTTCTGTTCCCCATTCATTAATAGTCATCGCAGGGCCCCAGCAGTTACCGCTGATACTTAATCTCCAAGAAGTATGAACCTTGGCTATTTCATATAAAGCTGTTACCGCTTCCATCCAACCCATACCGTTTCCGCCGTACTCCTCGGGTATACTCCACCCTAATAAGCCCAGCTCTCCCATTTTAGTCAGTATCTCCCTACGATAGTGATGATTTTCTTCATCCTCTTCAATGTAAGGGGCAATTTCCTTTTCCGCAAAATTCCTGGCCATATCCTGAACCATTTTTTGCTCTTCGGTCAATCCAAAATTCATAACAAAACCTCCTTCATCTTAAGACCAAATTTCTTCCGGTGTTGGAATATGCACATCCGGATTCGTATATGCAATCCTGCTGATATTCATTAAATGCCTGTAATCCAAATTTTCACTAAGACTGTTATTGCCCCAGGATCCGCAGCCCAATGTTCCCGTAGGAACTAAGCCGTTGTTATAGGCACCGCCCAATCCGCTTGAGCCAATGCCGTTAACCAGAAATCTTGAGACAGGAATATTTTCTGCTGCATACTCAATGTTCTGCTTTGTGAAGGAATGCATCACCATACTATGGCCTTTTCCTTCACAGTCCAGGTTTGCATTACAAATATCAACGGCCTCCTCCCAAGTCTTATATTTATACGCAGCCAAAATAGGGAACAGCTTTTCTTTACAGAAAGGATCTGCCTTTCCTGCTTTGTCTACTTTAACGACCAGCAGCTTTGTCGCCGGGTCTACTTTGATACCGGCCTTCAAGGCAATTTTAAAAGCACTCAGACCCACAGCAGCCTTATTTAACGCACCTTCCGGTAATACTGTATTTCTCAATGCATCTACCTCAGCAGGGTCTGAAACATAATAGGCACCTTGTTCTACAAACTTCTTGATGATTTCATCGTATCTCTTCTCAGGGCAAATGATGCTTTGTTCACAGGTACATAACACACCGTTATCATATATTCTACCTCTGATGATTTTAGGCACAGCATCGTCAATGTCTGCATCCACATCGATCAAGCATTGGTTGTTTCCTGCTCCTACGCCAAAAGCCGGCTTTCCGCTGCTATACGCTACCTTTACCATGCCTGGTCCGCCGGTAGATATGCAGACATCTGCCATCTTCATCACCATATTTGATATCTCAAGGGTGGGTTCTTCTATTATCTGTACCAGATTTTTTGGTGCTCTCAGCTCATCCAAATATTGATTGATGTATTCAATTGTTTTGACACCGCATTTCTTGCCACTTGGATGTGGGCACACAATAATGGCATTGCGGCCTTTTAGGGTGATCATTGCATTGTGCATAGGTGTCATAACCGGATTTGTTACAGGTGTAACCGCACCAATGACTCCAATTGGTTTTCCCACCTCTACAATGCCTTCGTCCTCATGATATTTCAAAATGCCTACGCTCTTCTTTCCCTTCAGATAGTTCCAAACAGCCATGGCTTTCCCTTTCTTTTTCATGACTTTATCTTCGTAGCTTCCCATTTTTGTTTCATCTACTGCCAGACGAGCAAGCTCCTCACCATGGTCATATACGGCTTTACCAACTGCTCTTACAACTTCATCTACCTGTTCCTGAGAATATTTTTCAAATTCTTGTTGGGCTTTTCTGCTCTTATTTATAATTTCCGATACATATTTAGTCACGTCCATATTCCACATCTCCTTTTTATATATTTTTTTTAATAACGTCCAATGGTTTAAATATCTAATTGTACAGTGTCATCAATGCATTCATTTTTTGTGTTTTCAAATATGGATTTTACTCTTTCTTCTTCAGAAATAGCTTTTCTATAATTGCTGGTTGCTGCATAGAATACAAATCCAATAATCATCCATACGGTAAAAATGATGATTGCAAGGGATCCCATAAAGCTTGGCAAACCCGGTATAAAAGATATTAGAATGACGATGCCGGCTACAATAGAAGCAATGATCATACTGGCTTTACCTCCCGGAACCTTGAATGGACGTTCCATATCCGGTTCACTATAACGAAGCTTGATGGCAGATAAGGAAGTTATAAACCAACCGATACAGAATCCTATTCCCCCCGCAATGGTCAAAGGATCAATAACACCCATTCCAATAAAGGGCCCTGTAAAGCAGGCAATAGAAAGGAACATGTTGGCTCCTCTTGGCGTCCCATATTTAGGATGAACGGTTGCAAAGAACTGAGGAATCAATCTTGCACGTGCCATACCCATAAGTAAACGAGCAGATGCAATAAAGAATCCATTCCAAGTTGTAAGAAGTCCTGCCAAAGCGCCTATGAGAGAAGCCCAGTACATAAATTTTCCAAAAGTACTCCCATAAAGCTCTAGAAACATGATGGAAATAGCAGGTCGTTTAAATTCATGAAATTCGGTCCAAGGGATAGCGCCGCCTGTTGAAATCAGTATCAAACAGTAGAAAATACATGCCGAAAGTACAGCCATTACAATAACTTTACCAAGGTTATTGACATTAAGCCCTGACTCTCCTTCTTCTGCAGCCTGAGGGATTGCATCAAAACCTCCCAGAAAAAATGGAGCGATTACCATCATCGCCATGATTCCTGTAAACATTGATGTATGTGTCCCTTTCCCCACATTTTGGTAAATCGGTTGAAGATTTCCGGGATTAAACTTCATAGCAGCAAATATAATAACCAATACACCTGTAATGGTTAGAATCCATGCCAATGCAGTCTGCACTTTTCCGGCGACTCTTGCGCCACGCCAGTTAACAGCAATCAAACCACAGGATAAAATAATCCCAATAATGATTCCTTGGCTGTAGATGCCTACACCTGCTACGGTATACAGCGGTTCCCCCGCTTTTAATACCGGAAAGATAAGCGACAATACATCGTTGATGTAGATGGCTTCCCAGGGCAGAATAATGACATATGCCAAAGCTACGAACCAACCGCCAAGAAATGATGTGAAAGTGCCAAATGCCTTATAAGAATAGGCCACCACACCCCCCGCAACAGGCATGGCACAGGTCAGCTCTGCATAGCAGAATCCGATGGGTATAATAAATAAAGTGACAAACACGTATCCAAGAACTGCAGGGATGACCCCTCCTCCGGACCCCATCCAGCCATTTACGGCTACAGCCCAACCTACACCAACAATAGAACCAAAGCCCAGCATAAAGAAGTCAATTAGATTTAAACCTTTTTTCTTCGTCTTCATATTAATCTCCATTCTAGCCGCTGTCTTTGCGGCAAAAAAGTTATAAAAAATGGTATACGACTTTCATCCGATCTAGCTATTTCCTGCATTTTTCAATGCTCTGAATACACCTGTCGTACAGTATGATATTATGCCAAAATATGGTGCTAATAGATATGTATTAAACTGGTATGGTACCGGACAATTCATGATAATCAGCATTAAGCCTACCGATACCATGGAATTAAGCAGGTTAGATAAGAAATATGGTAATTTAAAATCGACATAGCCTTCACTTTGAGTCCCCAGCTTTTTTTTCAACATATGACGAAAAAATGAATTAATCCCGTATGTGAAAAGCCAAAGAACTAATGGAATTAATAGTAAAGGATTATCCAAATGTGTTTACCTCCTTCATCATCAACATTGCAATTTTTTTAGAGTGTTCTCCTATGCAATCTGTATATAATGATGTCTACTATGCTTGACACAATAGTTTCTCTGCGGCTTCCTCTGTAGAAGCCTTTAGGATTTCATAGGCTTTGTCACAATCTTCTTTCGCAGCAATGAGAGGAGGAACCATTCTGATAATTGTTCCACCGATTGCTGTTACCAACAGCTTTCTATCTATACACCCATGTTTGATCTGTAACGCACCGTCAAAATCAAACTCAACGCCTACCAGCAATCCCATTCCTCTAACTTCTTTCACATGAGGTAAAGACGTTAATTTATCCATGAAATAATCCCCTACTTCTTTTGCATTTTTATCCAGGCCCCTATCCAAAAGTTCATTTACCTGAGCGTAAGCAGCTGCACAGCATACAGGACTTCCTCCAAATGTCGTTCCATGAGCACCGGCATTAAATGCTGAAGCGACGGTATCTGTCGTACAGATTGCACCAATGGGCATACCGCCTCCAATTCCTTTGGCCATGGATACAATATCAGGCTTTATATCATAATTCATATATCCCATTATTTTGCCCGTTCTGGACCATCCGGTCTGGATTTCATCCATCATGAGCAGAATGCCGTTATCATCGCACAACTTTCGGATGCCGGTTATAAATTCTTTTGTTGCAGGTCTAACTCCGCCTTCACCTTGAATCGGCTCTAACATAATACCAATGGTATTTTCCGTAACCGCATTTTTAAATGAATCCAGGTCATTGTAATCTGCATAAGTAAAACCCGAAAGCATGGGCTTAAAGCCCAGCTGGCAAGCATTGTCGGGCTGCCCCGTCGCAGACATTGCCCCGTAAGTCCTGCCGTGAAAGCTCTTTTTTGCCGTGATGATATGGTATTTTTCAGGACCATAGTTGTCAGTTCCATACTTTCTGGCCAACTTGATCATCGCTTCATTGGCTTCCGTACCTGAATTTTGATAAAAGATTTTGTCCATTCCTAACGTCTTACACACAAGCTCTGCCAAAACAGCCTGCGGTATGGTATAAGGATAGTTAAATGCGTGCATAATATCTCCAACCTGATCACATACGGCTGCAACAACCTTGTCATTACAACTTCCCGCATTGTTTACCGCAATGCCGCCATAAAAGTCCAGATATGGCTGGTCATTTTCGTCATAGAGGTACATGTCTTTTGCTCTTGTTGCTATGAAAGGAAACCTCTGGTAGGTTTCAATCATATACTTGTTTGTCATATCCATTACTGTCTGGGCCGTTAATTTTACATCTGATAATTTCATTTTAATCCTCCTAAACCTTCTAAACCTTACCTATAATTGATTTTTGGGGTGGTTGCAACTATGGGCTTGCAAATTCTGTCATAGTCAATTCCTCCTATCTCAATATTTTCTAATAGACTACTCCCAATCCGTTTAGCCTTTTTAGAATACTTATTTTTGATAATTTAACTACTTTTAACTGATATTACTATTTAATACTTTAAAATGCAAGAACTATGCCACTCATATCCCAACTAAAAACGTGTGCACCTGTCCGGTTATAGTCCGGTTCTTCATACAACTGTACGGTTCACATGTACGCATCTTTCTTTTTAAAGTAACGGAATCACCGTAACAAAAATACCTACCATAATAGCGGATGTAATAACACCACAGACACTTGCCCCCATAGCATATTGTAAAACAACAGCACGTTTGTTCGCTTTTTGAACTTCCTTTTGAGCTACCTTTGCAGTCGTCGGCACACAGGATACTCCCGCGATCCCAATGGTTGGATTGAATTTTTTCTTATTGATGACATAAACAAGATAGCCGCCCAAAATTCCTCCTATTCCTGAAACTAAAAGTGCAAGCAAGCCAAGGATAAGGAGTATGATAACTTTAGGATTCAGTATAGTGCTGGCTTCACATAATACGCCAAGCAACAGGCCTAAAAAGAGTGTCGCCCCGTACAGGAAAACATCCTCCAATAATTTGGAAAACTTAGCTATTTTGGCTTCTTTTAAAGCATTTCCAAGAAAAAAGCTTAAAAATAACGGTGCAGCCACTGGGAACAATAAGCAGAGAACGGTGCAGGCGATCACATCAAAAGCCAGTTTTTCTGTAGAAGTAATATCGCTTTTTTTAGCAGCTTTTACGGCTGTACCTCTTAGCTCTTTTGGAATCAACAAACGTATAAGAAATGGATACCCTCCATATGTTAAACTTAAGTAAAGATAGGCAACAATAGTGATTGGAACAAAAAGGTCTTTTGCCAATATCAGTGAAGCAAAAAGTATCATTGGACCGTCAGCTCCGCCAATAGTAGCAACAGCCGCAGCTTCACCCCAACTCAAACCCATTGCATGTGCTATGGGAAATGTTACAACAGTCCCCAGTTCAGCAAACATAGCAATCAACATACTGGTAAATGGAAAACGTAAGATATGTCCTACATCAGATATAACACCTATACCCATAAAAACAATACAGGCAATCAAACCATTACTAAATGTAAATGTGTAAATGGGCTGAAGAAAGTTAATTTGCAAGGTCTCCATCAAGCCATTCGTTTCAGTAACCAGAGGGTTTATAAATATGGTTCCGGTGGTAGTATTGGACAAAAACAGGACGCCGGCATTTACGGCTAACATGCCAAAGCCCATAGGTATCATAATCAATGGTTCCAGAGTTCCTTTTTTTCCTAAATATATCAACAATATACCTAGAAAAATCAATACAACTCTAGCAATAGCAATTTGAGGCTCTTGATAAAAGAGCGTGCCGACACCTTGAAATATACTGGATAAATTCATATCAATCCCTCACTTTCATTTATCTGTCATGGCTTCTTCTTTATTGGAGAAACGTCGTATTACAACATGCATTCCTTTAATAATAAATGCCATCAGTGTAGCAATAACAAATGCAATAAAATAAATCTCTAACGAAATCAAAATGGAACTTTTCATTACCTTTTCTCCTTTCTCACTTATAAACACAAGGGTTATTTAAGCTCTTTTCTTATACTAAGAACATAAACAATCCCTATAAATAAAAGTAATCCTGCTGCAAACAACAAACTCAATGGTGTCCAATTAAACATAGTTTTCCTCACTCCTTGTTGACTCAATTATTCATTTTAAAACCAGTTTCTATATTTATAAGTCGCAAGAATTATGCCACTATAATGACAATTGATGATTTACCCATTAAAACTTATATAATATGTATTAAAGCGTCATTATTCCAAACTAAATCGCCAAGCACAAAACCACTCTTTTGGATGATGGTCCGGAGGACACCCTATACACTGGGTTTTAATTCGAGAATCAACAGCCCGTGCAAAATTGGTATACTCAACCATTCCTGCTGACTTGCAAGGATAATCATCCATTCCCTTGTTTTTTCTGGCTGTTTGTACACGGCAGTTGTTCATTTGAAATATAATGCTGTTTGGGCTTTCATCTATAATGGATTGTACATTTATTTTGGCATACATGCGCCATTGAAGGGCTTCTTTCAATCCTTCTATTCCCGGCTGTTTAGGCAGGTTAAGCATTCTTTTTATTGACCATGCTTCAAAAGGTGAAAACCATGCCCAACACGAATCATTGCACCGTTTAGCATCAAGCATACCATGCTTGGATTCAACCGATTGAAACCAGATGCCATCTTGGGCCAGCCAGTTTACCCCTAATGCCTCGTTGAGTTCTGTCAATTTTTCTTTGGGCATATTGAGTATTGGCTCGGGAATTCCGTCAATGAGCTTGAAACCAAGCAATTTACCTAAGCGTTTTAATTGAATGCCCATACTCTTATGGTAAACCGTTTCCATTACCTCCAATGCTTTGTCAAAACCCATTTGATGTTCCACTTCTTTAAACCAAAAAACATGATGAACCAACGTCCTGTGTAACATGTCAACCGTCAGCCCGGCAAGCTCTTTACGGTCTAATTCTTCGCTATTGAATTCTTGAAGTTCCACCATATTGTTTCCTCCTCTACTGGGATAAAATTTTACAACGCGGAGCGTGTATGCTCCGCGTTGTAAGTTATATGTAGATGATCTATCCATTTAAGCCAATGCCTTTTCACCCACAAGCTTTCTGAATTCTTCAGTCAACAGCGGAACAATTTCAAAGAGATCTCCAACAATACCATAATCTGCTAAATTAAATATATTTGCCTCAGGATCCTTATTGATTGCAACGATTACCTTTGATGATCCCATACCGGCAAGGTGCTGAATAGCACCTGAGATGCCGCATGCTATATATAGGGTAGGAGAAACCGTTTTTCCGGTTTGACCAACTTGGAATTTTTCTTCAATCCAGCCTGCATCTACCGCAGCACGTGACGCACCTACAGCGGCTCCAATAACATCAGCACATTCTTCCAATATATTATAATTTTCCGGCCCTTTCATTCCGCGTCCACCGGAAATAATAACATTAGCCTCAATAAGCTCCGGACGCTCTGAAGCCGCAATAACAATTTCTTTTACTATAGTCTTCAGGTCTTCAGAGTTGATATGTGCCGTTTCATGGATTATTTGAGCCTGATGCGACGGATCCGGTATAGCTATCGGGAACGTATTGGGTCGAATGGTTGCCATTATCGGGGATGCCTTTAAAGTCACCTCAACAAATGCTTTGCCACCATAAATGGGGCGTTTGAAAGTCAGGAAGGCATCTGCGTCGATTTCCATTCCTGTACAGTCCGAAGCCATCCCAACCCCCAGGCGTTGTGCCAGTCGAGGAGCCAGGTCTTTCCCAACGGCTGTATTTCCCAGAAAAACAACACGAGGTTTTTCTTTTAGGATGATTTTATTTAATACAGATGTATAGGCACCTGTTGTATAATCAGCCAGTTTATCATCATCCATAACCATAACCTTATCCGCTCCATAAGCAGCAACCTGCTTGGCAAGCCCTTCCACATCCTTGCCAAGCAGGACTGCAACTAATGGCTCTCCGATCTCATCAGCTATAATCTTTCCCTGGCTCAAAAGTTCTAATGACACTTGGCGTATCTCTGACTTACTTTGTTCCATAATAATCCAAATACCTTCTGCCATGTTAATTCCTCCTCTCTATATTGCCTTTGCCTCTTCACGCAAAAGCCTTGCTAATTCTTTTGCAGCATCTGCTGCTTCACCTGAAATCTTTTTCCCCCCTTTTCGAGGACTTGGCAAACTAAATTTTAAGACATTTATCTTTTGAGGCAAATCAGCAATGTCGATTCCCAAATCTTCAAGGGTTAATACTTCTATTTCTTTTTTCTTTGCTTTCATAATGCCCATCATAGTTGGATAACGCGGCTCGTTCAGCCCTTTCTGAGCCGTAAAGACTGCGGGTAAACTGACTTCTGTCAATTCTGTTCCCCCATCTATTTCGCGAGTGGCCACTGTATCGTTATCCTCAATTTCAAGCTTTAGAATACAATTGACAGAAGGAATGTTTAAAGCCTCTGCCAAACGGATGGCAACCTGGCCGGAACCATCGTCTACAGCTATACGTCCTCCTAGAATAATATCATAAGGATTTTGTGATACAGCTTTAGCAAGTACCTCTGCGGCAACCCATTCATCAGGGGTCTCTGTTTCAGGGTAATCAACCCTGACTGCCTTATCACAGCCCATAGCCAGTGCAGTCCGAAGGGCTTCTTGAACACGCTCACTCCCCATGCTTACTACTGTCACTTCACCACCAAATTTTTCTTTGAGCTTTAATGCTTCTTCAACAGCAAATTCATCATAAGGATTAATAATCAGATTAACTCCGTTGCTGTCGATTTTACCATTATTGTCCAATACGATTTTAGCTTCCGTATCAAATGTTTGTTTTAGACAAACGACAATATTCATACTATTCCCTCCTTACTCCTTGACCCATCAATCTTTCAAAATACTGCTGGCAATAACAATTCTTTGAATTTCACTGGTTCCTTCATATATTTCAGTTATTTTGGCATCACGCATCATGCGTTCCACAGGATAATCCCGAGTATAACCATACCCGCCTAATATCTGGACAGCTTCAGTGGCTACTTTATTGGCAGTTTCAGCAGCAAAAACTTTGGCCATGGCTGCATGTTTTGAAACCGGTTTATTTTCAGAAGCCAGATAACAAGCCTCATAGACAAGGAGTCTAGCAGCTTCGATTTGTATTGCCATATCAGCCAATTTAAATTGAATGGCTTGTAATTTGGAAAGAGGCTTTCCAAATTGAGATCTTTCCTTTGAATATTTAAGGGCTTGCTCATAAGCACCCTGAGCAATTCCCAATGCCTGTGATGCAATACCTATTCTTCCGTAGTCAAGAGTAACCATTGCAATTTTGAAACCCTGACCTTCTTCTCCCAGTAAGTTTTCAGCAGGAATACGCATATTTTCAAAAACCAACTCATAGGTAGCAGAAGAGCGTATCCCCATCTTTTTCTCTTTCTTACCAAAAGTAAATCCAGGTGTTTCTTTTTCAACAATAAAAGCCGCGATACCTTTGTTTCCCTTGCTCTTATCCATTTGTGCCGTAATGACATAAGTATCGGCATAGTACCCGTTGGTAATGAAAATTTTAGATCCGTTTATGACATACTCATCTCCATCACGAACAGCTGTTGTACGGGTGCCTGAAGCATCTGAACCAGCCATAGATTCTGTCAGTCCAAATGCTCCCAATTTTTCACCGGTAGCCAGAGGAAGCAGGTATTTCTGTTTTTGCTCCTCCGTACCAAATTTATAAATTGGATTTGCGCACAAACTGGAATGAGCAGAAATCGTAACACCTAAGGATGCATCCACTCTGGACAATTCCTCAACGGTGATGGCATAAGAGATATAGTCTGCTCCTACCCCACCGTATTCTTCCGGAAAGGTAATTCCCCCAAGTCCAAGTGCTCCACATTTTTTCCATAAGTCCACAGGAAATTCTTCATGCTCGTCGCGTTCTTCCAAGCCCGGTGCAACCTCCTCTTCTGAGAAATCACGTATCATTTTACGCATCATGATATGATCTTCATTTAATTCAAATTTCATTTTGTCACCCTCTAAAATATTCTTTCATATATTCCTTTAATTTACTCAACCACTGCAAGAACAGCGTCTTCTTCAACCTGGTCGCCTTCTTTGACTAAGATTTCTTTTACTACCCCAGGCTCACCATATACCACATTCTCCATCTTAATGGCCTCAATGATGAATGCTTCATCATCTTCTGTAATAATCTGACCTACCTTTACATTGATTTCTTGGATTCTTCCGCCTATTGGGCTGATTAAATCTGCCATAAAAAAATTCCTCCTTAATTTTTATAAACACATCTCAGACTCATTTACACCCTTAAAACTGAGCTTGCTTGTTTATGAGTCCAAGAACTATGTCAAATAAATTTATCTCCACTATTATTTGGATTCATCATCTGCCTTTTGATAATCGCTTGTCAATTTTGCTAAGAGGGCCAATGATTCGTTGCAGGTAAAGTATTGTTTGACTCCGGAATTCTTCGTCTTCATGTCCTTAATGTTGAGTACTTCGGAAATCTCTTGACCTGCTTTAACGATGATTTTTAAAATCTTTACTGCTATAGGACTACCTATTTTTCTCATTACGAACACCTCCCCATTTCCTTAAATTTTTATGACCCGCTTTAACTCTCATTGAACTGAATTTATGGTGGATATTGATGTTGCAAAATACTTATACTCAATTTCATACCCAGATATATCGCAAGAACTATGCCACTGTCCCATAAGCATTTATATATTGATTTATTCTTTTGAAATTACTTGTCAGGATACTTTTCAAACTTCTGCTATTACAGCCGTTACAGCGTATTTGTTTTATGAAATATTAAAAAACCTTCTTTCCTGCCGAATCTTTTACAGATTAAACAAATAACCGCATCAAACTGTATGGTAACTGTCCAGTTACTAAGACAACTGTATGGTTTTAATCGATATTTCCAATTATATAAAAAACGCTCCGGCGAACTGGTCTTTACCAGTCTACCGAAGCGTAAGCAATGATTGCATTATTTATCTTTTCTGCGCCAAATTCTAAGATCTTTCGCCTGAGCAATGAGCTCCTCCCTAAAGTCCGGATGAGCGATTGAAATCAAGGCTTCTGCTCGCTGCCATGAAGACATTCCTTTCAGGTTGACTTTTCCGTATTCAGTCGCTACGAAATGGACGCCTGCCCGGGTATCTGTAATGACAGAACCCAAAGTCATCATAGCCTTAATTCGAGAATGAACTTTACCGTCTTTGTCCGTATAAGTAGATGGCAAGCAGATAAAGCTTTTACCGCCTTTGGAATTGTAAGCGCCTTCTACAAAATCAAGCTGACCGCCTGATCCGCTGATGATATAAGGTCCCGCACTCTCAGAGCAGACCTGGCCTGATAAGTCGATTTCCACGGCACTGTTGATGGAAATCAAATTATCGATTTTGGAAGAAATAAAGGGATGATTGGTATAATCAACAGGATAAGCAACCACTGCAGGATTATCTCTCATAAAGTCATACAGCTTCTGAGTCCCCGCCGCAAAGGAATAGGCCATCCTGCCCCGGTCTATGTTTTTACGCATTCCGGTTACTCTTCCAGCTTTCACCATATCCACAAATCCGTCCACCAGCATTTCCGTATGAACCCCTAAATCCTTCAGATCAGACTCAGCAATCATTTTTCCCAAAGCATTGGGCATACCTCCAATTCCCAACTGGATACATGATCCGTCCCTAATTTCCGATAAAACATGATCCGCAATTTGTTTATCTATTTCAGATGGTGCAGTCGAAGGCAAAACAGGAAGCCCTTGATGCCCACCCTCTACAATATAATCTACCTTTGAAATGTGAACCGTATGTTCATAGCCCCCATGGACCTTTGGCATGTCTTCATTGACTTCTATAATAACCGTTCGGGCTTTTTCAATGGCTGCAGCATAGTGAGAGATGGTGACCCCAAAATTAAAATAACCATGTTCATCCATAGGTGCAGCCTGAATAGCCACAACATCTGTCCGACAGTTTTCCCTTAAATATCGCGGCACCTCCGAATACTTGATGGGGATATAAAAGGCTAAATTCCTTTTAGCTAATTTCCGTTCATAGCCGCTCATGTGCATGCTGTTCCAGGTAAAATGTTCGCCTGTTGGATCATTTTCAATAAAAGGCAGCGGTTTTAAGATGATCCCGCCCCGCATATTCACACCATAAAGTTCTTCTCTGCGCCGGTCAATGGCTTCACCCAGTAACCCGGCATAGCTTGCACCCCATCCAAACTCAACCCAATCCCCACTGCGAATATCCTTGACAGCTTCATCTGCCGAAACGCACTTTCCTTTATATTCATCCATGATTTTCATTGCATTCACCTCTGCTTTAATTTTATTTTAATCAATATTATTACGCAAAAATCATGCCATGCCTGCCCATAAAAAAAACACTAGAATTATCTAATGTTTTTTAAAGAATACTTCTCAATTCGTCGGGCAATTTTTCGGAATGAAATACAGTAACTTTTTCAAGAGTTGGTTGGCCGGCCTCCTCTAAAATCTTCATCCCCTTTTCATCATCAAATAAAAACTTAAGAAATTCTACAGCCAATGCTTTGTTTTCTCCCGATTTGGGTAATGTCAAACTATATACAATGGGTTGCCCTTTTTTCGTTACGAAGGTGTTAAGTTCTTTTCCTGCTAGGTTAATCGTTGCCTTGGCATAAAAATCTTTGTGATCCATTGAACTTAGGTTAATTGCTTCAGGCAATTTTATATATCTTATATCGTGATTTTTCTTCTCATGCTGAATAGCAACCGATTCATATTCAAAAGCATAATCCAATGCACCCGTTTCTAACATCGTCACAAGCTCAGCAGCTTTGGGTCTAACGTTTTTTTCTTTTCGAGCTTTGATTAATGCTTCATTTAATCCTTTCACCTTATAATATTCTTCCGCAAGCTGCCATAATAAAACCGTTCTATATCCGCAAGGGTCTGCGTTGGGATCACTATGTCCAAAATCCACTTCATCTCTTAACAACAACTCATACCAATTATCAGATGTTATCTCATCTTCAAATCTACTATTTTTTGAATACATGATTACCATTGAGTTTTCTGCAAATAAAGCATTCCAATCTGCATATTCCGGTATCAGCAAGGTATCTATCACCGTATAATCTGCAGAGCATAAGATATCTACCTTGTCGCCTTCAATAATTTTTCTTGCTATATCCCTGCTTCCCCCTGCTGTTCTCATTATTTTTACCATAGGATGAATGTCCTTAAATTTCTCTTCAAGGATATCAAAAGGAATGGATAGGCTTCCTGCATGGTAAATGATGAGTTGCCCTCCTAGAATCTTATTCGAATAAGTATTACCCATGATAACACCCCCTTCTTAATAACTCAACATGATGAAAATCATACATACAACAATATGATTATATTGAGAACTCGTTTTTAATGATTGTTCCCATAACCTTTATATCATTTATCTTCACTTTAATTGAATCCATATCATTAGGACTCTTTTGCAGTTTTACGCTGCTATTCCCTTCTTTTACAGCTTGTCTAATCACTATCTTACCCTTTATTTCAAATATATAGATACTATAATTTTGAATATCCGTTGTTTTCAATATGGTTAGTACATCGTCTTTTTTTATCCTATAATGCTCCATTTCATCATTTGAGCATTTTACATACATCAACTTGTCCGGCTTGTGTCCTTCAACCTTTTTACCGATTATAGGAAGCTCTTTATAGCCTACGATCTTGTTTGTATTCAGTTCATATATTGGATATTTTTTAATGACGCCGGCCAAAGCACTACGCCACGATTGGTTCGGCTCAACAATGATTTCTTCTTCAGCTTCAGATACAGCTTTGGGCTTTTTAGGTTTTTCCACTGGCTTTTCTTCTTTTATAAAGGCCTCTTTAGCACCTAAAGATTTCAAAATCTTATCGGCTAGGGTCTCATTAACGATCTTTTTTCCTGATTCTACTTGTATGATATAACTAATAGATAAACCGCACTTCTTTGCTAATTGCTTCTCTGTTAAGCCTGCCTTTTCTCGTGCTTCTTTTATTTTGACTGCAAGTCTATTCATATTTTATCACCTGTTATATTAGATTTTATTATTCATGCTAATTATATTAGATTTTACAAGATAGTGCTATATATAAATAATTATAAATAAGGCGGTCACGAAGACGAAATCAAAGATTACTGCCAGAGCTTCAAATAATATATTTCTCAATAAGGGGCCACCTTTCTTGAGGCTTTGGGATGATTTTGGAGGCTATTACTACGACAAGATCTTTTTGGGGCATACAAAAGATATGATTTCCGCCTGAGCCTGCTGCAGTGTATCCCGATATATTTTCTTCTTCAATGAGCCACCAGAGATAACCGTATTTATTGGCATTCATCGCCGTTGATTCGTCTATCCACTCTTTTGAAATGATTTGTTTGTCATCCCAAATGCCACCATTAAGATATAAAAGTCCAAATCGTGCCATATCTCTAGGGCTTATGTTAAGTCCCCATCCGCCTGTGGTATTGCCCTGTGGGTCTTTAATCCATCCGGTCACATTTTTTCCGAACACATCATCTAATGTAAATGATTTCATCTCATGATCCGGGATTTCTTTTATGCCTATAGGCTTAAATAAATGTTTATTTGCAAACTCACGGGCAGACATACCTGTTGCACGTGTAATAACAGCAGAAAGAAGATGAGCGCCTGCAGTACAATACTGAAATCTTCCACGCAGTCCGCCTTTTCCCATCAGATTAAGGATATACGTTACCCAGTCACGTTGTCTTCTCAGTCTGTCCAGAGGCTCGAATCTCCTCTTATCTCCTGTTTTCCATGCAAATGGCGCAGTCATAGTCAGAAGACCTTTGATGGTTATTGTACGTTTTAGTATATCATCAGCACCAAGAGTATACTCAGGGAAAAAACTCAGCACGGTCCGGTCTACACTGTCAATATATCCTTTATCTATAGCAATGCCTATTAAAGCAGATATAAAACTTTTAGTCACCGATGCTACATTATGAGTATCAAGATGACCATAACCATTATAATATTTCTCAAAAGCTATATATCCCTTTCTAACTATAATAAACCCATTAATATTTTTATATTGGGACTGTATGATAGGCTCCATATCCAAAAACTTTTTTTCATCCATCCCAACGGATGAAGGCTGTGCTGTCTTCCATTCCTCTGTTGGAAAGTAATGGCTTAGCATTGCAGATACCTCCCTGTTATGGATTTTGGATTATCCTTCAAGGCTTTGGGCGAACCTTCCGCAATAATCCTTCCTCCTTCTGTTCCTCCTTTAGGCCCCAGCTCAATAATCCAGTCACAAGCAGACAACACTTCCGGATCATGTTCAATGACCACTACAGAATTCCCCTTTTCAATCAGTTCAGAAAGTAACGAAATCAGCTTAGCCGTATCATAAAGACTTAGACCAACCGTAGGTTCATCCAATACATAAAGAATATTTCCTTTTCGCTGTCTGCCGATTTCCTTTGCCAGTTTGATTCTCTGTGCTTCACCGCCGCTAAGCGTTGGCGTAGGCTGTCCCAGCTTTATATATCCCATACCGATTCTTTCCAAAACCTTCAATGTAGAGAGGATTGCTTTATGATCTTCAAAAAAAGTTACGGCTTCAGTAACCGTCATTTCTAGGACATCAACAATATGCTTTCCCTTATAGCAAACAGATAAAGCTTCGTCATTATATCTTTTTCCATGACATTCATTGCAAATATTATGAATAAAAAAACTGCCTCCCAGCCATATCTTTTCCTGACCACTGCCTCCACATACAGAGCAGGCACCTTTTGAGTTAAAGGAAAAATGCCCAGCCGTTAAATTTTGCTTTGCAGCTTGAGGCTGTTTGGCAAAAATTTTACGTATCTTATCCCAAATGCTAATATAAGTTATGATATTGGAATTCATATTTCTTCCTATTGGAGCCTGGGATACTTCAACGTATCCTGATATATGCTCTGCCCCGTCCAATCGTTCTGCGATTTTTTTAGGTGCAGCAAGTAGTGTGTCCTCTATTTCATTTTCTTCAATATGAACGTCATCATACTCAAAAGTATCCTTAAAGTAGCCTTTAAGAAGTGAAATGAGGGTATCTGAAATAAGAGAACTCTTACCGCTTCCGGATACACCGGCAATCCCAACCAATACGCCCAAAGGTAATGATACCGTTACATCCTTTAGATTATTTGTTTTTGCATGCCAGATTGTAAGCTTTAGAATATCTTTTTTGACGTCTATATTTTGATTGATCTTTCTTTTGGGCATTTCAGCTTCACCGGATAGATATTGCCCGGTTATGGATGATCTGGATTCCAAAAGACCTTTTACATCCCCCTGATAAATAATTTCTCCGCCTGAAACTCCTGCTTTTGGACCTATATCGATGATGTGATCTGCCATCCGGATTGTGTTTTTATCATGCTCTACAACAATAACCGTATTCCCTAATTCTTTAAGGGCTTTGACGGACTTTAGCAGTTCAGTTTTTTCCGATTCATGCAATCCTGCTGTTGGTTCATCCAAAATGTAAATAAGAGAATCCATCTTGGATTCCAGATGAGAATTAAGAAAAAGCCGTTGAAGCTCCCCGCCGCTGAGGGAGGACATCTCTCTGTAAAGGGATAGATGCCCTAAGCGCGCTTTATTTAAACCATTTATTTTAATCAAAATATCTTTAAGCAGATTAGTTCCCATGGCTGCCAAACTATTTCGATTGAACAGATCCGATAAAAATTCTTGTAACTCTGTTATTGTCATTTTACCCAATTCACCCATATGTTTACCATTTAAGAATACGCTGCGTGCTTCTTCACCAATCCGAAATCCTTGGCAATCAGAGCAGAAAGACCATGTATATATACCGCCGGAGCTGTCACCGTTTCTTAAATATCGACCCTCAAAAATTCTTTGCAGGCAATAACTACGGTTTTGACTATTGCTATTCACATATTGACCATAAAGAATATCTGCCTTTACTCCATCGGGTATCTTAGAAAAAGGCATTTTGAGATAATCTTTAAACTTTTTATTTAATAATCTTTGATACCCTGGTGTTGCTCCTGCTATTTGAAAAACCTTTTCAAGGGTGGTGTTGTCATTGGGAATGAGCTTTTGCATATTGATTTCAAAATATGCGCCCCTTCCGGAACATTTAATACACATCCCATTAGGATTATTATAAGCAAAATAACCGGCAAACAAGCGCTCTTCCATCATGCCGCATTTTGGGCATGTCATGTCATCGTCAACAAGTGTGCCGCATGACGAACAAGAAGTTTTGCCTTCTGCCGCATAAAGCACCGCCAGCATATTTAAAATATTGGTTTTGGTACCCACAGTTGAACGCGGATTGCTCTGACGAATAATATTCTGCTGTACCGCTATAGTAGGCCCTATGCCGGATATACTATCAAACTTATTTTCTTCATCCATCAGCCCAAACACCCCTAAAGACTGCAGATATTGTTTACGTCCTTCTTCAAATATAATGTCAAAGGCAAGACTGGACTTCCCTGAGCCGCTGACCCCTGTTACGACAACAAGTTGGTTTTTAGGGATGGAAATATGAATTTCTTTAAGGTTGTGAATACGTGCACCTTCTATGGTTATATGTTTCATTAACTCACCTCGTAAAGTAAAGAATATTGTTACTACAAAGGTTTCACCGGCAGGTAGATGTTTAAGATGGATTTTTTCTCAGGGTGTATACTGGGATCATTCAAATACATTTCAAAGATGTAACCCTCATCGGGTTGTAACCCGCTTTTGGGAAGCCATTCACCATACATATAATCCCAAGCACCGCTGTGCTTACTTGGATCAATTATAAAGTGACCAATCGCATATTTACCTGATGGAATGACCATCTTTCCTATTTCTCCCTCTACTTTAACATCTTCAGAAACCCCTAAGCATATACTGGTTTTTAGATTTTCCTGTGCTGTAAACTCAGGGTTATCGTGATAGATTGAAAAAAGCTTGAGGTCATTGCCATCCAACAACCCTCTCGCCTTAGCCCAAGTCACCAGCTTGCTCATCATTTCATGAAATACAACAGCTAGTTCTTTGTAAGAACCTAAATGTCTTAAATAGATCACTTTAATCTCTTCAATCATCCGTACTTCAACATTACCTACTACGTCAACCTTTTTTGCACTTATGGATTCATTATAGCCTGACGATTTATCATTAGCCTTACCAATCTTGCTTTCCCCTTTGCAATTCTTGCTATAGGTTTCCCTTAATTCAGAAGCACTTATTCCATAATGTCTTTTAAAGTTTCGTGCAAAAACGGTAGAATCCGAAAACCCAAGCAGCATAGCAACCTCGGTAATACTGATAGAAGGATTATGTAAAAGGATGCCGGTTGCTCTCTCCAATCGGATTCGATTGATATAACTCAACAATGTTTCCTTAACAATCCCTTTAAAAATCCTATGAAAATGAAACTTTGAAAAACCAGAAATATCAGCAAGAATATCCAAAGAAAGATCTCCTCCAAGGTTTTCTTCAATGTAATCTAGGACTTTATTTATTCTTGAAATATATTCACTATGAACCAGTGAATTATTTGAATTGGACATTGATTCCACTCCCTTATCCATATAAAAATACCATTTCTATATATCATAAAAAAAATCAATATATAGAAATGGTATCATTTACTATAATTTGTTTCAATAATAGCTTTGATTGTACAGTTCGTTTTTTATTCTTATATATTAAGAGATGTTTTAGTTTTTAAATTAGTTAACTTTTGAATTAATATACATATCAATATCTTTTATAATATACTCCTGCCCAACTGAATGAAGTACATCGTAAACAGATTTAATATATTCAAATACTTTATTCTCATTAAAAATCTCTAATGCAGCTTTACCAGTTATGTTATGTGCCTGCTTATAACTTTCAAGACAAAAAACGGTGAAATCTATATTTCTATTCATTACTACTCACCTCACACCTGAGGAAACGTTATGCTTCCATTATTTTTTTCTTCTAAAAACATTTCTAACAGTTTTTCTGTACTATACTGCCAAAGTTTTGTTTCTTCTTGTTCTAAGGTTTGATACAAATAGGATGAATATAATTCTATAATAGCCTCTTCATCAGATAGATTTAATTCTGTTGCGATTCTTTCTGCAAGTGCAGCCGATATAATCGAAAAAACTGCATCAAATTTGCTTTTATCCATTACTTTTTCCCCTCAAATCTCTATAATCCTCAAACGCGCAAAACTTTAGTGATTTATCAGTATGAAATAATATCTGATTGAAAAGCTTTACTACTTTCAATCGTTTAATAGCTTCTTCTTTATCCAATACACCAGTTTCAAAAAGCTTTACAGTCAAATACACATTATCATCAGCTACGGGACCGATTACTATATCGTATTTTTCTGCAACATCTTTTCCTCTTCTATTTGCAGTTATAAAATCTAACCACTTTTCATCAGGATACGTAAACTCTATAATACAAAGTTCTTTTTTTGCTCTTTCTATATCAAATTTATATATCGACAAAAACTTATTATCTGAATTATTTCTTAGACTTACCTTTTCGGCCCAACGAATTGCTTGTTCAACATTGCTGGTAGTATAAAAACCTATACCAAAGTCTAGAAGACGATTACTTTGTAAAATTTTTGGTTTTTCTACAACAACATCACTTCCGTGATAAATATTCAAACTAAATCCCTCCAAATTAATCGAGTTGTCTATTGTCGAAATAGTCAAATATTATTATACATTTCACATTATTATTTTACCCTACTTGAAAGCTTTAATCAAATCTTTTCAATACTTATAGGTGTCTTGTTAACTCCTATCTATATAAAAAATACCACTCTTATATCATAAATTTTATTATGTTAATTTCATATAGATATTTTATTCATTCTCGTCATAATGTATATTGCTTTTTATTCTGTACTGTTTGAAAAAAAGTTTTTGTCACATTTGAATCAAAATATAGTCCATTACATTAGCATAATTTTCCCATCATTTGCAGTTCGTCGGAATTTCCGACATACTAAATCTTCATTAAGTTCTTCCTTCATAACATAATGTGTCGCATAAAAATTTTCCATATGTTCATTGTTACTCTTTGAAAACCTTAGTTTCTGTTTTTTATTTTTACCCCATCTATGATAATACGTCCATGAGGATTTGAGGTTATTTTCATTTGCATAGTTACGCATTTCTGTTAAAATACCATTTAACTTTTTAAGGTTTACTTTACATACCTTTTCAAGATATTCTATCTTTCCATTTCTCCAACCTTCATAGTCTTTTTTTGATAAAATATTTAAATCCATTAGTACATCAACAGGAGCTACAAATTTCTTTTTTTCAACATTGTAGTACATGGATGAATGTATTAGGCCTCTTATATTCTTCTTGTCCAATTCTTATTTCACCTCGCCCCTATTTTTACCCTTCGCCAATAAGAAATATTTTTCTAGCTCATATTTTATTTATAGATATTTCTAGGGACAGACGTCAGAGGCACTGTCCCTTTGTTATTAGTTAAATTATCCTAAGCTTCTTCAAAAGCTTAACACAATCATTATACCCTTCTAAGTATAAATGATTGCTGCAACATGAAGCTTGATGGTTTTGTTTGTCTATGTATTCCTTTACAAATCTCTTATCTTCTAAATTCAGCTTATTTAATATGTTTAGAAAATTATCACTGTATTTATTTAGATAATATTCTAATTCTTTATATTCACTATCAGTGCTTATAAACTTTCGAAAAGCCCTTGTCTCCATTTCAGATATAAAATTACCATAATGCCAATTAAAATCTTCCAAATCACTATACCTCCCATTATTGAATTACTATCTTAAACAGGGTATAATGGATTTACCTCTATTTTTGATAGTGGTGTCAAAAGAAGTGGTGTTTTTGCTTGTCGGCGGACACCGCTTTCTTTTTTATTCTTTTTCTTCTAATCTCTTTATGCCACGCCTAATTGCTTCATTTTTACTTATTTGATTTTTCTCAGAATACTTTTCTAAAATATCACTATGTTCTTTATCCAGTCTAATAGTTAGGCGTTTGTCTTTTGGATTATCAGAAAAAGGTCTACCAACTTTTTTTGTTATGTTGTCCACCTCCTTAAAATTGTTGGGTGACAATTATTATTATAATTGATGTCATCCTTTAATTCAAGGTTTATTGTAAATTTTTTACAATAATACGAACTAATTAGCTTTGGCGATCTCTAGTCCTAAGCTATAAAAAGTAATTAAACAACCTCTCATAACCGAAAGATTGTTTAATATCATTTAGAATAAATTTAGGATTTAAACAACATAGTACTTTTGTTCTTCAATATCTTTTACTGAACAATATGGGTGAGGATATCTTCCTTGTATTGTGGTATAAGATTTCATATACCATTTTGAATTAATCTGAACGGATTCCACTGGACAGCAGTTAAGGCAAGCATAACACATATAGCACAAGATAGTATCATTCCAGTTAGGTTTTCCGTCCATCATCTCAATTCTATTGGCTAAACAAACTTTTTTACAAATACCACAACCCGTACAATTGGAATCTGTATAAAAATAATTTTTAATACTTTTTGATTCCATTAATTTAGTTGCAAAAAGCGTAATCTTTTCTAGAATATAATTGTATTTAAAGCTATACTCCTTATCTCTTTGATGGCTTATTTGTTTATTGATTACTATTTTTTGAATCATGTCTAATTTTTCATTGATTTCTTCCTCTTTATTTAAAAGATCTTCTTTTGTGGGAACATAAAATTCGTGACTTTTATTATTTTTATTGAGTAGTTTTGGATCATTATTGAACATTGTTATATGAAAATGTGCATTTAATTCTTTATTTTGTTTTTTCAATATTTTATTCATTTCTTCTAATATTCTGCTAGTTGTTCCACCTCGTGTTGCTATAGCAAAAATATAACCGGTTAAAGTCAAGTCGATTTTCTCTAAAAATTGTTTGACAGCATTTGGGAATGTCGGCCCTTGTAGTGGAAAAATAATACCAATAGTATCTGCATTTGTTTTAATTATTTTTTTATTTAATAAACTGACAATAGGGATTAACTTTGAATCAGGCATTAATTTTTGCAATTTTTTCGCAATATAAAGAGAATTTCCTGTTCCGGAGAAATAGTAAATGTCTGTACTCATTTATATCACCTTCTATAATGCAAATAGCATTATTTCCTTTCTTTATATATAATGTTTTTTAAACGTTGTGGATTAATTTCTTCACCAATAAACAATAAAAGTAAACCTATGGTTTACTTTTATTGTTATTTATATTTAGTTAATTGTCAAGTTCGTTTTTCTGTTCAGTATAAAATGCATCTTCTTATCTCGATCTCATTTGTTCCAATAATAGTTTAGTTTTATAAATCTTAGCTGCTTGTTGGTAATGGTATTTGCAATAGTCTCAAAAAGTCCTTTTGAGATTCTATCTCTCTTTCTGCAATAAACTTTATAAAATCAAGATCATTGTCGTGAGCTTTTTCCAATAGATCAATGTACTCATTTCGTAAAACAGGCGGCACAAGAGCCGGTAAAAAGCCATCTTGTATCAAGGCTGTATTCATTAATAGTCTTGCTACTCGACCATTTCCATCTTTAAATGGGTGAATGAACACAAACTTTTTATGCAGCAATGCAGCAAATTTAACAGGATGATACTTATTTCGTTCATACTTTATCCATTGACATACTTCAGCTATTTCTTTTTGAATATTTTCCTTTTTAGCTACAGGGTATTTTGACCCAGAGATAAAAACAGGTATGTCTCTATATTTTCCTGCAAATTTTTCATCAATATTATGATAAAACAGCTTATGCAGATAAAGAATATTTTCTTCTGTAATCCCTCTGTTTTTGAGTAGTGTAAACATATAGTCATAGGCTTTCGCATGGTCTACAGCTTCAAACATATCTTTAAGAGGTCTGCCGCCAACGGTTAATCCATCTTCAATTAAGATTTTTGTTTCACTTTCTGTTAAAGAATTTCCTTCCAATGCATTGGATGTCCATGTAAGTCCCACACGATAAAAGGATTTTATTTGTTGAAGTAATTCCCCTTCAAAAGGTCTTAAATCATTAATCATATCTTGATATAGATCTAATTTCTCTAAATATCCCATCTACCCACTTCCTTATATGCGTTTATTCTATCTACGTGAAAATATATACTTTCAAAACTATAATTTTACCTTATTATACCATAAATACAGTATCAAATATACTTACCCATAAGCATCAAGGCAATGCTACAGGGTAACGAGATCAGACGGCACAACTCCCACTATTTATATTTTCTATAATAACAAGCGAAAGGTTTAAATCCATTCTTTTCATAAAAGGTTATAGCAGAGTCATTAAAATCAAACACTTTTAACTCAACATATTCTTTTTCGTATTCTACTGCTAAACCATCAACAAATTTCAGCAGTTTTGTGCCTACTCCTTCACTTCGATAATCGGAATTTACAACTAAGGAATTAATTTCTATATATTCTTTATCCAATAATTCAATATTATCTTCTATCGTTTTAAACTGAATTTCAACCAAGCCAACTACAGTATCCTGCCCTTTTTTTGCTATGTAAATATCTCTTTTATTATTTTCTATAGCCCGCCTTATAAGTTTAGTAACTTTTTTTCGAGTATATTCTTTATAGTAGTCATCTATGTTATCATAATGATATAGATTTAGCCTTAAAAATAATGGAATAATATTATCAATGTGTTGGATGTTAGATTTTATAATTTCTATTTTATTGATGGTTTCATTCATTATAATACCTCCAAATATTATCTCAATATTATAATGTTTAATTATTAAATTTATATACTTATTATA